>JBDTAT010000807.1:0-2801 GCA_039924505.1 Bryobacteraceae bacterium | reverse complement strand
ACCGTGGTGCGCGGAGGATACGGCATTGGTTACGTGCATGAAAATCGCGTCGGCAGCGCGGAGGAGTTGGGGATCAACGGTCCGCAGGTGGTGATTGCGACGGTGAACCAGAGCAATCCGCTCGACCCGGGGTTCCGCGCGACGCAGCAAGGGTATCCGGCCGGGGTCGACGATCCGGCGAATTTCAACCCGATCAGCTCGAATATCACCTACATTCCGCGCAATTTGAAGACGCCCTATGTGCAAAGCTGGTTTTTCTCGGTGCAGCGCGAGCTGACCGCCAAGACGGTTCTCGACTTGGCGTACGTAGGCAATCATTCGGTCGGGATACCGGTGATTGCGGACTACAACCAGGCATTTCCAAATCCTACCGCCGCGTCGAATATCCCCTTGCAGGCGAGGCGTCCGAATCAAAGTTTCGGAGCGATCACGTGGTACGATCCAGCGGGCTTCTCGAACTACAACTCGCTACAGGTGAAATTGGAACACAGGCTGTCGGCGGGATTATATTTTCTGAACGCGTTCACCTGGTCGAAGGCGATCGACAATAGCGCGCAATCGCTCGATACCTCGAACGGCGATCAAACCAGTCCGCAGGACGTGCGAAACATGCAATCGGAGAAGGGCGTTTCCGACTACGATCAGACGCTGGTGAACGTGACGAGCGTGGTGTACCAGATTCCGTTCGGGCGCGGCCAGCGGTTCGGATCCACAACGCCCGGCTTGGTCGATGAAGCGCTGGGCGGATGGGAGTTGACGGCCATCAATAATGCGCTGTCGGCGCCGCCGATTAACCTGCGGGCGTGGGTCGGTTCGGTGCCGGCGGCGTTCCAGACGGTGGGCAACCTGGCGGATTACCGGGGCGGCGAGTCGTTCCGGCCGAACGTCACCGGCCCTGTGCTGGCCACCGGCGCGGCCGACATTACGAACGGATATTTCAACACGCAGAACGTTCAGCTCCCCACCGACCCGAGCCACCCGTTCGGCAACGCCGGCCGCAACAGCGTGCGGGCCACGCCGCTGAATCAGCTCGATCTGGGCATCGCGAAGAATTTCCGCCTGCCGCGGGAAGGGATGAAGCTGCAATTCCGCTCGGAGTTCTTCAACCTGTTGAATCACACGAATTTCGCGGGCGCGAATCCCGACCGGGCGAGCGCGGCGTTTGGGACCATTCGGAGCACGTTTCCGCCGCGGCAGGTCCAATTCGGGCTGAAGCTGGTGTTTTAGGGCTGGGCCACGCGAACGCCTGTGGTGAATGGGAATGGGGAGCCGCTTGTTCCGTTCAGTGGAAGATTCATAGGCAACACCGCCCCATAATCGCGAACCCTTCCAGTATCGTAGATCGCCGGTGACGGAATTGGACCGTACGGACTCCTGTAAACGCGCACTGCGACTGCCGCACCCGCGATGGTCGCCGCGCGTGGGAGGCGGCGTCCGGCGCCGTGAACCCGCACCAGCGAGAACCTTTTGAGAGAGCGAACAGGCCGAGTGGGCTTATGCGTCCGCGAGCTTGGAGTTCGCCAAGGCATTCGGCTTGGGCGCCAGGCGGGCGATTTCGCCTGCGATGGTCCGGCGCCAGGCGGGCACCAGCACAGAACCGATCAGAATCAGCGCCACGCAGAGACCGATCCACAGGCCGGTGATTCCCCATCCCAGGTGGAAACAGAGGTAGTAGCCGAGCGGCAAGCCGATGGCCCAGTAACCCACCAGATGGCAGAACATCGGGGTGCGCGTGTCGCCGGCGCCGCGCAGAGCACCGGTGGCGACGCCCTGCAATCCGTCGAAGATCTGGAACGCGGCCCCGACGGCCAGCAGCGTGGCGCCGATGCGGATGACATCTGGCTCGTTGGTATAGGCGCGCACGATCAGCGCCGGAACGGCCAGCATGGCGCAGGCGGTGGAGGTCATGAACGCGGCCCCCAGGGCGATGGCGGCCCATCCGGCGTGCGACGCCGCTTCCGCATCGCCGCGGCCGAGCGCCTGGCCGACGCGCACGGCCGCAGCCGCGCCCAGACCGAGGGCGACCACGAAGGTGGTGCTGACGACGTTCATGGCGATTTGGTGTGCGGCGAGCGCTGCCGGCTCCAAGCGGCCGGCCAAGGTGGTGGCTGCAGCGAAGACGCCGACTTCCAATACGATCTGGAGCGCGGCTGGAACGCCCAATGCGAGCAGCCTTCTAACACGAGCGGCATCGAAGCGCAGGGAGGCGGCGAACAGGCCGATGCGATGGCGCATTTCAAACCAGATTACGTAGCCAACCAGCACGAGCGCCATGTAGACGCGCGCCAGGCAGGTGGCCCAACCGGCTCCTTCAGCGCCCATGGCGCGCGCCCCCAGGTGGCCGTAGATGAAAGCCCAATCGCACACGGCGTTCACCAGATTGGCCGACACCAAGGCGAACATGACGGGGTGGACGAGGTTCATCCCTTGCAGGTAGCGGCGCAGGACGAAATAGAGCAGGAGCGGCGGAATACTCCAGGCGAGCGCTTTCAGATAGGGGATGGTTTCGCGCAGCACCTCGGGATTGATCCCGAACCAGCCGAGCAGCGGTACCCACGCGAGGACCGCCGCCATAAGGATGGGAACCAACGGAAGAATCAAGTAGAGCGCGTTGATCAGGGAGCGGTGGCAATCTTCCAGATCGCCCGCGCCGTAGGATTGGGAAATCAGCGTATCGAGGCCGAGCACGATGCCGACGCCGAGCAGCGCAATCGTATAGAAAAGGGTTCCGCCGATGCTGACCGCGCCGACGGCGGCTGCGCTAACGCGGCCCACCATCATCGTATCGACGATGCCCATGG
>JBDTAT010000806.1:0-3417 GCA_039924505.1 Bryobacteraceae bacterium | reverse complement strand
TTCGGTGATCGATCAGGACGGCAGCATCAATGCTCCCGCGCCGGCGGGCAGCATCGTCACACTATACGGCACGGGCGGCGGCGCGTTGGACGGAGCGCCGGCCGGGGCGTCGGATGGCAACCTGGCTCGCGGCGCCGCCCGCCTGGCGGGGACGGTCCATGTATCCATTGGCGGGAGGGATGCGCCGGTGCTTTACGCCGGCGCGGCGCCCGGCCTGGTGAACGGCGTCTTCCAGATCAACGTGCAAGTACCGGGCGATACGACCTCCGGCCCGGCCGGCATCATCGTCAACATAGGCGGACAGGACAGCCCCAAAGGAGCGAACCTTGCGATTCGCTAGCATTTTTCTGTGCGGCGCGCTGTTGGCAAACGCAAGCTCGTACTTTGAGCCGAATCGGGGACAGGCCCGGATTGCGTCTGCGTTTCTGGCGCGCACATCCAATGGCACGATTGCCACCGGCCCCGATGCAATCGGGTACGTGCGCCGCGATGGATCGAGTTCCGCCATCGTCTTCGAGGGGGCTTCCGCCCGCGCCGTCGCACGGCCCGGCGACCCGCTCCCGGGTGTGAGCCACTACGTCCGGGGCCGCGACCCCGCTAGCTGGATCTGGGATGTGCCCCGCTTCAGCGCGGTGCGTTACCGCGGAGTGTATCCCGGCATCGACCTGCTCTATCGCGCCGCGAACAGCGACGTGGACTTCGATTTCCTGGTCAGCCCCGGCGCCGATCCCTCACGCATTCTAATGCGCGTCCCGGCCGGCGCTCGTATCGATGCATCGGGAGCGCTGGCCTTCGGCGGCGTATCCGCTCATGCGCCAGTGGCTTGGCAAACCATAAGCGCGAAGCGGGTACATGTAAGCGCGCGATTCGTCATGCACCGCCGCCGCGCATCGATTCAGCTCGGCGATTACGATCCGGCGCTGCCCCTGACCATCGATCCGTTGATCCAGTTCGCCACGTTCCTGGGGGGCTCGGGAAACGATATCGGCTTGCGCGTGATATCCGGAACGGACGGCGCTATCTTCACTGCCGGCAACACCATGTCCGCCGATTTTCCAGCCTCACTTGCACCGGGCAATCCCCTGAACCGGCCTGAGACCTTATTCGAGCCAACGGCCTATGTGACTCGCCTGAAACCGGATGCGTCCGCCATGGATTGGTCCCTCTTCATAGGGGGCTCCGGCCGTCAGTCGGTATTTGCATTGAAGCAGGATGTCTTCGGGAATGTCTATCTGCTGGGCGGGACAACCTCAGCTAATTTTCCGGTCACGACCGGCGCGTGGCATGGGACGATCGACCCTAGCCTGACCGACATCTTTCTGGTAAAACTGGATGGCAAAACGGGGCGCGTCATAGCCAGCACTTTTCTCGGAATTGCTCTGTCCCCGAATCGCCTGGACGCGGGGGCCATGTTGGCCATCGATCCCGCCGGAGGCGTGTACGCCGGCGGGTACAAGCTTTACGGAGGCGCTCTCGCCACCACGCCGGGAGCTTTTCAGGCGGCGGGTCCGGCGGCGGAATTCGCAATTCGACTTAATTCCGCGATGAATGCGGCAGCCTACGTCACCTCTTGGCCGCTCGGCTCGATCGCGGGCATGGACGTCGATAGCGCCGGCAACCTACTGATCGGCGGCATGGCGAACGGCACGGTGCAATCCCTCGCGCCGCCCTTTCCCGCGGTCAATCCTCTGCCGGGAATCGACCAGGCGCCGGAATCGCCGAATCAGGCATACATCGCCAAGCTGAACCCGGCGGGCACGGCCGTTACCTTCGCCACCTTGCTTCACGGCAACGGAAACGGATCTGCGATTACCGATCTCAAGCTGGCAACGGATAGCAGCATCTATCTGGCGGGTTGGAGTTCGGGCGCGAGCTTCCCCCAGGTGAACCCGATTGCCATCGACCCGCTGCCGGCCGGCTATCCATCGCCGGACAACATCTACCCGGCGCCGTTCCTGGCAAGGCTGGCGGCCGACGGCAGGAGCATCGTGCAGTCGACTTTTTTCTACAGCCCGGCATATGTTCCGCCGCCCGGTCAGACTTTGAATGAGAACTTGCGCCTGGCGTTGCTGCCGAACGGCTCAACCTGCATGGCCGGCTTGAACATGACGGTGGCGCAACAGACACCCGGTGGACTGGCCGCGCCCAACTCCATGGGCTTTAACCCCATCGGCTGGTCTGTGACCTGTACAGACCCGGCCGGCGCCAGTATCTATCTAAAGACTGGCCTTCCCACGACGGGAGGGTCGGGTTATACGGATCTTGCCGTCACTCCCGACGGCGCCTTGTTGTTGACCGGCAGCGCCTACGGCACTTTCGCTACAACCCCAGGCGTGGTTCAGCCGAACTTCGGTGGCGCAGGGCCATACAGGGACTACTCGAACCTCGGTCTGATCGATCCCGGCGACGCCTTTCTGATGCGCGTCAATCTGGCTAATCCGGCGCCGGCCATTCAGAACACTGTTCCCGATTCTCTGGTGCTCGGCGACGGAACTACAGGGAATTGTTCGTTGAACCTTTTCGGATCCGGCTTCGCTTATGGCGCCAGCGCGACGGTGGCCGGACAGGCCGCGACGCTGACGTTCATCGACTCGGGACACGCCACCGTTTCCGATATCTGCGGCGCCTTGCAACCGGGCGATAACCATATCGCGATGACGCTGCCACCGCCCGGTGGGGGAACCTCCGATAAAATCCTCACCGTCCTGAACGCGCCGCCGTCCGGCATTTCCGTCTCGCCTGCGTCGGTCACCCAAGGCGCCTCGGAAACCAAGCTGGTGATTCGCGCCGCAAATCTCTCCGCCGCTTCCGCACTCTACTCGAATGGGTCGCCACGCGCCGCAACCTTCGTTCCGGACAGCAGCACGGCACGCTCGGGCCGCTTCGAATTGCTCCTAGAGCCGCCCGACATGGCCCAACCCGCCATCGCACAAATCACCGGGAGCAACCCCGCGCCGGGCGGAGGCCTTTCCGTGCCGGCGCCATTCACCGTCGAGCCCGCTTCCGGGGTTGGCGTCCCGGTCCTGAATACTCCCACGCCGCTGACGTTCGGCGGAACACCATCGCTCGGGCCGCAGATCTCGCTCACCGGGTCCGGCTTCACCGCCAACACGCGTATCTTCTGGGACGGCGCGAGCGTTCCGGTCTCCTCGTTTACCGCGACGCGAATTGCCATCCAGCCGCCTGCCGCCGACCTTACCAAGTGGGGCGCCCACGACGTGTACGCCATGGACGGCGTATTCCAATCGCCCACGGTGCGCGAGTTCATCGGCCGCTCCGTCGACGTGCGCAGCTCGGCATACGATCCGGCGCAGAACGTGCTGTATGTCCTGAGCCGTTCGACGCTCTACGCCGATGCAAGCGACCTCCTGATCCTCGATGGCGCAACCGGCAGCCTGCTGAATTCGCTCCCCGCCC
>JBDTAT010000805.1:0-3594 GCA_039924505.1 Bryobacteraceae bacterium | reverse complement strand
CCGGATGTGTTCGAACACCACAACAGCGCCGGCGTTCTGTTGCAGGAGAAAAGCGTTACCGAGCGCGCGAAATTCCACTATTATCTGGCCAAAACGTACGCCAAGGCGGGGATGAACGACCGCTCCCTGCTCTACATCCGCAAGGCTCTCGAAGAAGGTTTTAAGGATCGGAAGAAGTTTGAGGAGGAGCCGGAATTCCTGGGCCTTCAGAAGTTGCCTGAATTTCAACAATTGATGGCGATGCAGCCGAGGATCCTCTGAAAATCGCCAGGCGTCCACAAAACCCCAGAAGCCTTGGGGGACACTCCGAGCACTTCGTCCACACCCTCGCGCCTTGCCTGTTGCTGCTCCTCGCGCTGGTATCCTGCGGCTCTTCGCGTTTGGTGGAACGCCTCGCTCTTCCGCCGTTTGAAAATCTCACCGCCGACCCATCGCTCGATTGGATAAGCGCCGCGGCCCCCGCCATCCTGGCGGTCGAAATCACCGGCGCGCTGAAGACCGTCCCGGTGCGCGTGACTGCGGCGCGCGATGCCTTCGCCGCGCGCGCGACCGAGATTTGCTACGGTCGTTTCTCGCGCTTTGGAACCGAACTCCGCGTCGACGTCGTGGTGCAGGATCTGGCGCGCACCAAAACCGTGGCCACGCTGGCCGCCGAGGGTCCATTGGCCGACGGCATCCTCCCTCTCGCCTCCGCCATCGCGCGCCGCCTGGACCGCCGCGCGCACGCCTTAGGAACCTCCAGCCAGGATGCCGTTGAGCAGTGGGGCCGTGCGCTACAGGCAACCAATCCGGCCGAGCGCATCGCGGCGTTTCAGAAGAGCGTCGCGGACGATCCGAACTTCGGCGCCGCCTACGTCGGCTGGACCCAGGCGCTTCTAACTGCCGGCGACCGCGCCGCGGCCGAAGCCGCGCTCACCAAAGCCCATGCCCGCGGCACGCTGCTGGACGACATCTCCCGCGCCCAGCTCGAGTTGATCGCCGCGAATCTGCACGGCGACATGAACGGCCGCCGCGAGGCGCTGGTCGAGTTGTCGCGCCTCACGCAACACGACGCCGACGCCGTGCGCGCGCTCGCCCAGGAAGAACTTCAGGCCCGCCACTTCGCCGTCGCCGCGGACCTTCTCCGTAAGGCCGTCACGCTCGATCCCGGCGATGCCGTGCTGCTCAATTCCTTTGGTTATGCGCAGGCTTACGCGCGCGATCTCCCGGGCGCCATGAAAACTTTCAGCGAGTATGGCCGCGAGGCCGGCCAGCAAGCGAACGCGTTCGATTCACTGGGCGAGGCAAATTTCTATGCCGGCCATTTTGGCGACGCCGAACGATATTTTCTCAAGGCCCACACCGCCAATGCCGCCCTGCTGGGAGGCGGCGATCTGCTGAAGGCTGCCGGCGCGCGCCTGATGACCGGCGATATCGCCGCCGCGGACGGACTCTTCCACCAGTACGAGGACTTCCGTCGGCGTTTCCACGATCCGAATCTCGGGATCGAGAGCGCCCGCTGGGAGTATCTGACCGGCCGCCGCGATCAAGCCATCAAGGATCTGGCGTTGTTATCCGGTTCCGGTCCCGGCGTTCAGCGGCAACTCTGCGTCTGGTATCTGCAATCGGGCGATGTTTCGCGCGCCGCTGCCTGCCACGACCCCGCCGCCCCCGCGACAAAATTGCAAGCCGCCGCCGCGCTGTTATTGAATAAGCGTTTTGCCGACGCCGTCCCACTGTTCCAGCAGCTCTACCAGCAAACCAATCCCGCCGTCGATGGCCAGATCCGCACCCTCTATGCGTGGGCGTTGATTGAAACCGGCCGCGTCAAGGACGCTCAGGAGCAAGACCTGGTGGAGTTGTACCCCATTCCGGGCTTCTCCGGCGATCCCATGTTTGCCTCTCTGATGTTTCCGCGCTTCCTTCACCTGCGTTCGGTGGTCCGCGACTACCAGGGCCATCGCGAAGAAGCCGCCCAATGCCAAAAGTTGTACACCCAGCTTGGCGGACGCTGACGCGTTCGGGCTAGAATAGAACCAAGTGACCGACGCTCAAATCCAGGCCTATCTTCCGCCGCTGGCGACGCTGATCGTCGTGGCTATCGGCTTTCTGCACAACAATAGCCGCATTACCGATCTCAATACGAATTTGAACAAGCGCATCGACGACGTGCGCTCCGACATGAGCGCGCACTACGCGCATCTTGAGAAAATCCTGATTGGCAAGCTGGACGAAGTCGAAGCGCGCCTGGACAGAATGGAAGGGCGCCGCTAGCCCCGCGCCTCCGTCGGCGCTTTCTTTCGCTCCCACGCCCAGCCGGGCGGACGCTGACCCGTCAGCGCTAGAATAGAATCAAGTGACCGACGCTCAAATCCAGGCCTATCTTCCGCCACTGGCGACGCTGATCGTCGTGGCCATCGGCTTTCTGCACAACAATAGCCGCATCACCGATCTCAACACCAATTTCAACAAGCGCATCGACGACGTGCAGTTCGGCTTGAACAAACGCATCGACGACACCAATAAACGCATCGACGATCTTCGCTCCGACATGAGCGCGCACTACGCCCGCCTCTAGAAAATCCTAATCGGGAAGCTGGACGAAATAGAAGCGCGCCTGGACAGAATGGAAGGGCGTCGCTAGCGTAGATCGGACGTGGGCGTCCGCGCGGATTCCCTGGCCCGTTTTTCAAGAACCGGACCAGCCTGCAGCCGCGAGCGTAAAGGAGTATGTTTCGCTACTGTGACCAGGCTTGTTCCGACGCAGGGGTCACATGTCACGTAACGAAAGGAAAATGGCTTATAGTTTCGTTAGGGGTTTCCTAACGAAACTATCCTTTCGTAATGACCACATCAAGTGAAAAGAACCCGAGGTTGGGCACCTACGTTGTCAAGAAGTTCCCTGGCGAGTCGTTCCGTGCATTTGTCCCACCGCCTCTTCCGCCGGATCCGCCGCTCAAGCTCGATGCTCTCCAACGACTCCTGGAAGAGGCGAATCAGGCCTTAGGACGGCTCGATGGACTGACCTCAATTCTGCCCGATCCGTCGATCTTCATCTATCTCTACGTCCAAAAAGAAGCCGTGCTTTCATCGCAGATTGAGGGTACCCAGTCGTCGCTTTCCGACCTGCTCTTGTTCGAAAGCGGGGAAACGCCGGGCGTGCCTATCGAAGACGTTCAAGGAGTATCCCATTACATCTCTGCAATGAATCATGGTCTGCGCCGTCTCCAAGGAGGATTCCCGCTGTCGCTGCGCTTGATTCGAGAGATACACAAAGAGCTGCTCGCCCGCGGCCGCGGCAGTGACAAAAATCCAGGCGAGTTCCGGACAACCCAAAACTGGATTGGCGGAACCCGGCCCGGTAACGCCGCGTTCGTTCCGCCGCCGCCCGAGAAGATCACAGAGTGCATGGGTGCGCTCGAAATTTTTCTGCATACCGAGTCCTCTCATCTGCCGATACTCGTCAAGGCGGCGCTGGCGCATGTTCAGTTCGAGACCATTCACCCGTTCCTTGATGGCAACGGTCGATTGGGACGCCTCCTCATCACGTTCCTCCTCTGCGTCGCCGGCGCCCTCCGCGAGCCGATTCTGTATCTCAGTCTGTACTTCAAAACG
>JBDTAT010000804.1:0-7291 GCA_039924505.1 Bryobacteraceae bacterium | reverse complement strand
GCGGATACCGGTGCGGCGGGCGACTTCGCGGGCCTGCCAGCGGAGCGCGGGAACCAGACCGATATCGTCGAGCATGGAGGGCCGCAGCAGCAGCGCCATGTTCCGGACCACGCCCATGCTGGATTCGACCAGACGCTTCACGGTGTCCACATGGCCGTACAGCGCGGGCTCCGAGCCGGCCGGGATGACAGCGGCGAGATTGCTCAATTCGACAATCACCGCGGAAAGAGTTTGGCCGACTTCATCGTGCAACTCGCGGGAGATGTTGCGGCGCTCGTTTTCCTGGGCTTCGAAGAGGCGGGCGGAGAGCTCTTTCAGCTCGCCGCGGGCGCGCTCGATTTCAAGATAGCGGGATTGCGCTTCGCGCTCCAGGCGGAGAGTGTTCGAAATACTGAGGGCGGCGAGCAGCAGGCCGAGACCCAGGGTGGTGGCGAGCGTGACGCCGAGCCGGAAGCGGAAAGCGGAGAAGAGTTCCGAGACGCGGCGGTTGCCGGCGTTGAGCTGCTGTTCGTTGACATTGGCAATTTGGCCGGCGAGGCTCAGCATGCTGGTGCGGCGCGGGTAAACTTCATCGCGGAGAAAAAAATAGCCGTGGGCGCGGCGTTCGGCTGCGTTCCAGGTGAGCACGGGAGCGAGGACATTCCAATATTCGGCGAGGTCGCGCGTGAGGCCATGGAACGGACCGGCCTCCTCCGGGCGCAGCAGGCGCGAGTATGTGGTGACGGCGGCGTCCATTTCCGTGCGCGTGGCTTCGAGGTTATCGCGATGGCTTTCGGCTTGGCCGGTATCGGGATCGAGCAGGTAATCGCGAACGTAGGTGCCGGAAAGATAAACGGAGGAACGGATCTGGTCGAGGACGCGGTTGCGAAGCAGAAAGTCGCGCCGGATTTCGTTATTGTTGGATTCGATCTGCCGGAGGACTTGCATGGCGTCGAGTCCGGCGAAAGCCATTAGTAGAAGAAGTCCGCCGAAGCCGGCGAGCAGGATAATGCGCGTGCGCGAGCGGATCGGTTCGGGCGGGTGCATCTGAACATTAGTTTATGGCCTGGAGCGGGGGAACGGCGTTTTCGTGCGGCGGGATGCAGACCTAGCGGTACTTGCGCAACACAGCTAGAACGCGGCCTTGAATCTGCAATTGCTCGGGCCGCACCAGGATCGGCTGCATGGAAGCGTTGGCCGGCTGGAGGCGGATGCGGCCATCCGGCTCGGCGTAATAGCGTTTCAGCGTGGTCTCGGCGTTGTCCACCAGCGCCACTACGATGTCGCCATCGGCTACGCGGCCGGACCGTTCCACCAGCACGTAGTCGCCACTGCAAATGTGGTCCTCAATCATCGAATCGCCGCGGACTTCCAAGGCGAACGTTCCTTCCCCACCGGTGAAATCGGCGAAACTCAATGTGTCCTGTCCCGCCACGGCTTCAACTGGCGCGCCGGCGGCGATGCGCCCCGCGAGCGGAACCTCGAAGGGAACGGAGTCCTGCTGGTAGCGGCGCCGCTCCTGCAAGTACTTCGAGGAAACTTCCAGCGACCGGCTCTGATTGAAGCTGCGGCGGATGTAGTGTTTGGTTTCGAGCGCCAGCACATGCTTGTGGACCGTCGCGAGCGATGCCAGTCCCAGGCCGTCGGCCAACTCTTCATAGCTGGGGCTGTAGCCGTGCTTCTCGACGAAGTCGGCCAGAAAATCGAGCACCTGTTTTTGCCGCTTGGTAAGTGCCATGGTTTCTCAGTACGCTCCAGTCCGCATGTACTTATTGTCGGCGAACAAAAGGAGAAAATCAAGGGGTTTAAAACAAAATGTGGAAAATACTCGCCGAAGCCACAACCGCTGGGTCATGCCGCTACAAGGTCTCGGGTAACATCCGGGTTAAATCGAGCGTTGTCAATTCGTATGAGTGGCCTGCCGCGTGCGGGATTTTCTCGCGTGACTGGATACAAAGGAGGTGGGCTGTTTTTGGGACTGGCCGTGGCGTGCATGGCGTTGACGAGCCCGCCGCGAACGGACTACGTATCGTATCTGGGCGGATCGTATTCGGAGAATGCCGCCGGCATTGCGGTTGACGCCACGGGAGCCGCATACGTCGCGGGCAACACGAGTTCACCGGATTTTCCTCTCACGTCGATTGTTCTGGGAGCGCCGGATGGGAAGAACGGTTGCGCGTTTGTGACGAAGTTCAATCCGGCGGGCACTGGAATCGCAATGTCGATTTGCGTGGCGAAATCGCGGGCGTTAGCGTTCGGCCTGGATGCCGGCGGAAACATGTATCTCGCGTTGAACCGCGGTGGCCAATGGTTCAATTCATGGGTGGTCGAAAAACTGGACCCCTCCGGCCAGAACATTCTCTACAGCACGCCCATTGGCGCTGCGCCGGAATCGATGGCCGTCGATGCCACCGGAAATGTCTACATTGCCGGGGCCGCAGGTGCAGATCTCGGCGCGACGCCCGGGGCGTATCAAAAGCAACTCGCCGCGGGGACTTGTCCGGCGGGTGCTGGAGAGCAACTTGGCCCGGCGCCGTGCCCGGACGCTTTTGTGATGAAACTCGGGACCTCGGGTGCGATAGGGTGGGCAACGTATCTGGGCGGCTCGGGTCCCGACGACGCGCATGCGGTCGCCATCGACAGAGCGGGTAACGTCTGGGTGACGGGAGAGACCGTTTCGCCGGACTTTCCGGTTATCCCCGGCGCCGTCCAGTCCTCATTTCACGGCGAAGTGGATCTCGGGCCACTGCGTTTCGGCGACGCTTTCGTTTCGAAACTCGATCCGACTGGTGGGAAGCTGCTCTTTTCGACGTACCTGGGTGGAAGCGCGCCGGACGGTTCGTTTGGTATCGCAATCGACGCCGCAGGTTCCGCTTATATCGCCGGAGGCACGCAGTCGTCCGATTTTCCAACCACGGCTGGAACACTGCAGCCCACGTACTCCGGTGCGCCAAATGCAATGCCGAGTTTGCTCGGAGCCGCATTTGTGGCAAAGTTCAGTTCCACCGGGCAACTCGTCTATTCGACCTTCCTCGGAGCGTCCAACCAGCGCGCAACGGCCATAGCGGCGGACTCCACTGGCGGCGTATTTGTGAATGCGGCGCCCCAGGCTTCAAACGCCGTCGCGCCGCCTTGTTCGCAGCCTGCCGCAGTTTCCGCGATCAACCCGACGGGATCGGCAATCGAAGGATTCTCGCCGGCCGGCGGCGACTATTTGGCGCTCGACGGCAGCGGTGGTCTCTATTCCGCCGGCCTGACGCGGACGCTGGTGTTTCTCGCAACGCCGCACGCTTACCAGACGCAATACGGCGGCGGCGATTCGGATGCGTTTGCCGCCAAGGTCGATTTTTCACAACCGGCGGAATCGAGAATTTTTTCTGTCGTCAATGCGGCGAGCCTGTTTCCCGGCTATCCTTCAAACTTCGCCACCGGTGCGGTGGCGCCGGGAGAAATCGTAACTCTGTTTGGCAATGGGTTCGGACCTCAACCGTCGGTTCTGTTTAATGGCGCGCCGGCGCCGGTCCTTTATGCCTCAAATTGCCAGATCAATTCCGTAGTTCCGTTTGGCGCGGCCCCAGGTTTCGCAACCTTTGTCGACGTTCAGGCCGGGGAAACCGTCGGTCCGGTAAAACTGCCGGTGGTGGCCGCGGCGCCCGGGATTTTCACCACGAACGGAACCGGGAGCGGTCAGGCAGCGGTCGTAAACCAGGACGGAACACCGAACTCATCGTCGAATCCGGCGCCGCTCGGCTCCATCGTAGCCGTATACATGACCGGAGCGGGTCGGCTGGTTCCATTTCTTGTGGATGGCGCGACCGGGCCGCTCAGTCCGCCGTTTCCGATGGCGGCCGAGGGCATCGGCGCGAAAATCGGCTCGCTCACGGCTGCTGTCACGTTCGCCGGACAGGCGCCCGGCCTCATCGCCGGCGTGACGCAGGTAAATGTGCAGATTCCGGAAACCGCGCCTACCGGAGACGCGGTACCGCTCACTATCTTTGCCGGAGGTTATGAAAGTCAGTTCAATCCGGCTGTCACGTTGGCGGTGCGATGAAGCGCTTTCGGCTCGCCGCTCGGATCTCGTCGGGAAATTGCCATGCAAACCACTCCCTGACCAGGCGTGGGCGGAAGCAGACGGGGGCGCCGGAACGCCATCGGCAAGCGCTCCCTGACGGTCACGGCTCGGTAGGGCCGCGGCTCGACGGAGGTTCGGTAGCGGCGCCTGACGCCACTACAATCGGAGAAGAAGATGATTTTCCCGTATCGTTGCTGGGTGGAAGTTTCGCGCGCCCGCATTGCTGAAAATTTTCGCGCCGTGCGCAACGCGGCCGGTCCAGCCATTGAAGTGATGCCAGTGGTGAAGGCGGATGCCTACCGGCACGGCGCCGCGGAGGTTTCGCGCGTGCTGGTTGCCGAAGGCGCGAGGTGGCTGGCGGTGGGCAACGTCGAGGAGGGCGTGGCGCTGCGTCAGGCGGGCATCGGCGCACGCATTCTGGTGATGGCCGGTTTTCTTGCCACAGAGCGGGACGCGCTGGTGGAGCACAACCTGACGCCCGTGCTCCACTCCGTCGACGATCTGGCCGTCTGGAACGCGCTGGCGCTGCGTCACGGAGCCCCGCTGCCTTATCATTTGAAAATCGACAGCGGAATGGGGCGTTTGGGGACGCGCGCTGAAGCCGCGGAGATCGCCAGGGCCGTGCTCGCGAATCGCGCGGCTGTGCTCGAAGGCCTGTTGACTCACTTCGCCTCCGCGGCCGATTACGGAAGCCCGCAAACGGACGCACAGATCGCGCGCTTCGAACGCCTGCGGGCGGATTTGGAGCAATCCGGCATCCGCCCGCGCTACGTACACATGGCCAGTTCCATCCCGATCGCCTACGGGCGGCGCGAGTCGTTGGGAAATATGGTGCGGCCGGGACACGCCATTTACGGTTACGTCTCGCCAACGCGCGGAACGGCTCCGGCGCCCATCCTGGAAGTGGCGCCGGCCCTGGAATGGAAAACGCAGGTGCTGGCAGTGAAGGAAATTCCGGAAGGCGCGCCGGTGGGTTATGGAGGCATGTTTCGCGCGCCACGCCCGATGCGGATCGCGGTGCTCAGCGCCGGTTACGCGGACGGAGTGCCGCACCGGCTATCGAATCGCGGGCACGTGATCGCAGCCGGCATACGGGCGCCGATTGCGGGCGCCGTCTCCATGGACTTGACCACTATCGACTGCACCCACTGCCCGGCGCTACAGACCGGCGATCCGGTGACACTGCTCGGCAGCGAAAACGGGGTCAGCATCGACGCGCAGCAGATCGCGCGGCTGGCGGGAACTATTTCCTATAGCGTGCTGTGCGGCATTAGCGCCCGCGTGAAGCGGCTGTACGTGTAGCGGCTGTACGCGCCGTGCGGCAAAGCCGTCGCGTGCCGCGTGCAGCGCCTTCAGCCATTCGTCGAGCGGCAATTGCCGCTCGCGATACACCAGGTAGCTCATATCCACGGTGCGATCCGGCCAGTGGTCCTTCACGTCGTCCACCCGGTGCAGGAACTTGCGCCCGTTGGCCTCCTCGACACGCGGATACCAGCTCTTCTCCCAGGTCGCGCCCGCATCGTCGAGCGCGCTCTCGCGGCGGGCGTCGAACCGATCGGCAATCGCGAGCGCCTGGTCGAGAGCCGCCAGCGCCGCGGACGGACGCTGCTTCTTCGCCGCCTGCGCGGCCGCTTCCAGATGGCCCGCAACTTGACCGAGGCCGACCAGCAAGTCCAGATTCTCACGCTCCAACCGCGCGATGCTGAGATAGACTTCCAGGTTGTAACGATTGTGCGTGGCGCGCCCCAAATTGTCTTCGAGCAGCCCGAGGAGTTCGTCGTTCTCGACGCGCGCCTCCGATGCCAGATGCAGGCGCTGTGTATTATCGGCGAGCCACGTTGAGGAATAGGATGCCAGATCCGCGCCTGGCGCCGGGGGTAGCGGCAATGTTTGATCGTGGGCCGGATGCGGGGGATGAAATACACCCTCGGAGTTTCCGAAAATCGGCGTGCGCGCGTGCGATGGCTCGGTTTCCCAACTGTCGGCCCAGATCTGACCTTGAAAGCTCATTAACTGATACAGGCGATTCATGCCGGCCGTGTCTGGTCCATAAAACTGTGTGTAGAACGCATTCGCAGCTTCGGACGGTAAGGGACTCGCCGGGCGCCAGCCCCATGCGGCCGCGGTCACAAGGCCCAGCCAAAATGTTTCCGGATGCAGACCGCGGTCACCCCAGCCGGCGACGAACATGCCCATCAAATCGGAGTCGCGGCGCGAGGAATCGAAGGAGATTTTGTGAAAATTTTCTTCGAGACGCGGTGCGGGCGGCCGAGGCGATGCGTGCATCCGGCGCGACGCCGGCAGCGAAAAATAATCCGGGAAGAACGGCTCCTCGCCTTCGGCCGATGTGTAGATCATCTGGCGCATTCCATGCGCGCGGAAAGCCGCATCGAATTGCGGGCCGTCTGTTTCGCCATTGATAAGGTACGGCGGCAGTGCGGCGATATCGCCGGTTTTCATCGGATACTCGCCCCAAAAAATCACTTCGCGGCCCTGCTGGCGCAGTTCGCCGGCCAGCCGCGTGACGAAATCCGCTAATAGCTTTCCAACGCTGCCTTTGGCTTCGGCCGCGGCTTTTTCCCGGCACTGCGGGTTGTCGGCCAGCCCGACGTAATAGGGCTCGTCGGTCGAAAGATAGACGTATTTCACTCCGCGATTGGCGCCGATCAGATCGTGAAACATTCCGGCCAGCAGACGCTCGGCCGCCGGATTTACGGCGCAGGCTTCGTAGTTGCTGTCCGGGTATTCACGCAGCTTGGCGTATTCGGGATGCTTCAGAATAAACGCGATGTGCGCGGGGGCGTCCAGATACGGAATCAATTGCACGTGATAGCGCAGGCCGTAGTTGGTCAGATCCTGATATTCGGCGGGCGTTAGAGCGTAGGGTTCGACCACTGCGGGCGCGCTGGCGAATTGGAAGTGGCCCTCCAGTTTCAGCACAAAGCCGTTGATCTTGTAGGACGCCGCCTGGCGGATGGCGCGCTTCAAAACGCCCGGCCGCTCCAGATGATGCGCGTCGTCCCAATAAATTTCCCGCAACCGCAAATCGGGCCAATCGGTGATCCGGCCGGTCGGCAGCGCACGGTTGTTGTTGCCATGCCGCGATTGCGCGAGTTGCACCAATGTTTCGGCGCCATAGAACAGACCGGCAGAGGAGTTCGCGGTGATGACGATGCGCCGCGGGGAGAGGTCGAGACGATACGCCTGCGCGGCGATCGCCGCTTTGTCGCGATCCTGCGA
>JBDTAT010000803.1:0-8638 GCA_039924505.1 Bryobacteraceae bacterium | reverse complement strand
ACCTTCCCGAGACAAAGAAGTGTTCTTATAAAATAGGCCCATTCCACCGGATCTGGATCCACGGCTTTGTATTCGGCAAGAGTGAATTGAATTGGTTCGGAGATCCAGGACAGCGCCTGTGACGCGTCGCCCTTGTATAAGCTGGCCGCGGCAAGCCCGATCTTGGGTTCCGGCATGTACGGTATGTAACTTAGACATCTAAAAAAAAACGTCTGAGCCGCGTCGTAGTCGGCTTGCCACAGCGCCTCATAGCCTTGCCGGAGCAGATCGAGATGTAATCCATCAAAAGCTCTGTATTGCCGTTTCACACCAATCTGGCTGTCGTCGACTACGCAGAGCGGCTCAAAGGGATTAGGCTGGACGATTCGCTGACCCGTCTTTAGGGTTTTTTGAAGATTGAACCACTGGTACACCTGGTCACGCTGTTTATAGGTGTGGCGGGAGTGAACCAATTCATAGCCGTTCTCAATAATCTTTTCAAGATTTGCCGGATTCTTAAATAGAAATTGCAGTTTGTCCAATATGTTCCGTTCATCCGCAAAGACGCAATTCTCCATATCGGCGAACCCCGCCGCCATGAGTCCTGAAGATTTCTCAGTGATCAAGCAAGCCTTGCAGGCGGGAACCTCGAAATGTTTCCGCACAACTTCTCTCGCGATAGTCCCGCATGCGGGCGCCAGCCAGGAGGCATTGAGGAGCCGCGCGTACGATTCGCCAACCGCCACCTGCGTTATTGTGTTCTGGGAGCTATAGCCGGGGTGCGGGCAGATTAGCGTGGGATAGTGCGGTGACACCGCGCGGAGGATTTGTTGCCGCCATGGGTACAGCGAATTCTTGTTACCCGTAAATAGTACCGGTATTGATTTCCATTGGCAATAATCATGATAGATCTCGGGATCTACGAAGTTTGGCCAGATAATTACATTTTTGACGATCGCTGGTGTATGTTCGGCGGTCGTTGTAGCAATAGCGATGAAGGTCTCTATCCCCCACTGCTCCATATCGGAAAGGAACCCTGCGCGGGCAGAGCCGAATGCGTCTGCATGAAGAAAGCCGAGCTTCGGGATTTGGGGATGGGAGCGGACATTTGTTATCGTGGGCCGGTGGCAGGCTGGGTTTGCCACGCCACTCTCAAAGAGCGCCAGATCTGGCTGATACTTGTCGCAAACCTCCCGATAATCGCAATTCCCATTCATCACGGTTACGGCGAAGAAGTGGGATAAACACTTGACATGCTCGCCGTGGTGGATCCGTAGGAATGCTGGAAGATCTTGATCGTATCGATTTTGAAAGAATGCCAGTTTGGGCTTGGCACCAATTTCGCTCATGATTATGCCTAAGTAACAGCCCGCGAAACGGAGCGCGCGGGCTGTTTACATGATTTTAAAGAGGGTGGCCGCGCTCCCGTTGCGGGCTAAGAAGTCCCAAGGGAGGGTTGTTCCGGGGACGCGCGTCCCGGTGCTGGATCGATGCTTAAGGCACGGCCGGAGAGCGCGGGAGCACAAAACCGAATCCGGCGAGCAATCGCTGTATGGGATGCGGAATCACATCCGGCGAGATGAGTGCCAAGAGGATGCGAATCGAGTAAACACCACCGAGCACAAGCGCCAAAGTGCCGAGGCAGATCGCCCAACGGAGTGGCACCGCGTAAAACCCGCAGAACACCATGCCGATCAACGATAGGAAGAGCAGGCCCGTTTGTTTGTTCTCGGCGGACCAGCGAAAACCGCTTAGTTTCCTCACAATCGGGTAAATGAGTAGTCCGTGAAAGACATAGGAGCCAAAAAAAGCCATGCCCGCGCCGTCTAAACCAAAAGAGCTTACACAAACCCACGCTAGACCGACGGCCACAATTGTCCAAGCCAACTCGCTCAAGAAGAAAAGGTTCTGGTTTCCCTTCGCCACGATAATAAAACCCATCGGCCAGGTAATCACCTGTAGGGTGGCCCCAAGACAGATCCAACGGAGTATTCCCACGGCCGCGTCGAACTTGCCACTGTAGAAGAGCGCAAGGACCATGGGCGCAAATGTGAGGGTGGCTATCACACCGGGGCCGGCTAATAACAAGCCGATTCGTGCCTGCTCGTTAACCAGCCGGTTGCATGCCGTATTGTCATCTGCCTTGGCGGTTAAGCGCGGATAAAAATCGGCGCCCATGGCTTGCAGAATGAATCCAACATACAGCCCGCCAAGCGTCCAAGCCGATTGATAGAGGCCCGTTGCTTCAAAGCCGATCTTGCGGAGGACCGTGATTCGGACTGCGTAGGCGACGCCCATGGTCATCAATCCGCTCGCCATGAATGCGAAGCCGAGCTTCAACAAAGCGCCTGCTTCCCGCCTCACACGCGACACCATCATGGATGGAACCGCGACATGTATTTTACGGCTATACCACCATGAGGTAATGATGGTCATTGCGGCAACGCCTATCAGTGATGGCACTATGCCTTTTTCGCGGAAGAAGTACACCAACGCGATGCTTAGGATCGTTCCGAAAAGGCCGCCCAAAACCCCCATCGCCGCCAGATCGCGGATGCGCCGCATGCCTTGAATCAGCGCCCCTTGACCGGCGGATACCAATCGGAACAAGACCGCGATTGACAGCAGGGATACCGCGACAGTGTGTCGATCGTTGCCAAAGGTCAGGATCGATACCGGCTTGGAAAACACCACGAGCAAGACGGCCCCGAGCGCTCCGAGAAGGATGGATATTCGCCGCAGCACGGTGGCCGTCAACGCAATCCGCTCAGTGTCGTCCGAGCCCGCTGCCTGGGCAATCTGGCGCACACCGCTGCTGTTGATCCCCATGCCGGCAAGGCTCTGAGTAAGCTCGGCGATCGAGCTGTAGAGGCCAATCAATCCGAAGCCGCTCGGGCCAAGCAATATCGCCATCGCCTTGGTACGGACAATTCCAATCGCGATGTTGAGCACCGAAGAGCCACCGATCAATGCCGAGGACTTGAGGATCTGGCCGTAGGTGTCCCGCTCCTCCGGTGCGGCTTGTGCAACTTGAGGCACAGATTCCAGCGTACCTGCCGAGAGCTCGCTAGTAGGACTTGATGTCATCATTGCGTGTGGCGCCCAATCACTCCTTCCTCTAAAAGGCCCGGTGTGGCGGCTATCTCACATCCAAGCAGGCAATATGTTCAATGCACTCGATGACAAAGTCCTGCTCGTCTTCCGCCATCTCGTGGAAGAGCGGCAGAATCATTGTCGTATCCGTGACCAGATTTGTCACTGGCAACGCCTCGTCCCATTCTTCGCCGCAGTATGGCGGTTCGCGGTGAATTGCCATAATCCCCCGGCGTGTAGATACTCCGCGGTCCAATAATTTCTGCATTAGTTCGTCTCGACCTATGGGCGCCTCGCTTCGGAGCCGCACCATGTAGGACTGAAAGTTGTGACGGCATTCAGAGGATTCGGTGGGAAGCGCCAGCCAGGGAATCGAAGAAAGCCGCGACGAGTAGCGCATAGCCAGTGCCCGCCGCCGTGCGATCATGTCGTCGAGACGCTGCAGTTGTGCCACTCCAATTGCCGCCTGCAAGTCTGTCATACGGTAGTTGTAGCCGACTTCAGCGTAGCTTTCGATCACGACTCTCGTTGAGCTGTGCCGGGCGACGTCCGACACCGTCATCGCGTGCTGCCGCAGCTTTCGCATGCGGCCAGCCAACTCTTCCTCGGCCGTCGTAATCATTCCACCCTCCCCAGTAGTGAGCACCTTGCGAGGATGAAAACTGAAGCACGCCATGGATGTGTGGGGCCGTCCGACACGGCTGCCCTTGTATGTAGCACCGATGGCGCAGGCAGCGTCTTCAATCACCACCAGACCATGGCGGCTCGCGATTTCGCCGATCTCCGCAAGCGGAGCAGGCAAGCCAATCTGGTGAACCGCTAAGATCGCTTTAGTCCGGAGAGTGATTGCGCGTTCGATCCCGTTCGGATCGATATTGTAATGTGACTTGTCGATGTCGACAAACACCGGCCTTGCCCCGGCATAGACAATAGCGTTAGCAGTGGCTATGAACGATAGGCTGGGACACAACACCTCATCTCCAGGTTTGACGCCGGCGGCCAGAAGCGCCAGGTGCAGAGCAGTCGTGCAAGACGAGACAGCCACGGCATATGGCGCGCCAACGTACTCCGCGAACTGGCGCTCGAATTCGGCGACACGGGGTCCTTGGCTAACCCAGCCGCTTCTGAGCACTTCGAGAACAGCCTGCTCTTCCTCCGGCCCAAAGGACGGCCGGGCGATGGGAATTGTTTTCGATTGAATCGCGGTGCTCATCGCGCCTCCGCAACGGGAGCTGGCGTTGCTTTGGCAGCCTCCCTCCATCGCATCAATTCCCGGAGGCCTTGTTCCAAAGTCACCGTCGCCCTGAAACCAAGCATCTTGTCGGCCTTCTCAACCGCTGCTCGGCGCCGCTGCACGTTTGCGACACTGCGCGCCTCCCGGTGCTCGGGTTGCAATGACGAACCCGTGAGCTTCAGAACGAGCCGGCAGAGCTCGTTGAGACTGACCTGAACTCCAGTGCCGATGTTGAAGACTTCGTCATTAACATCGCTCTGTGCCGCCAACAGGTTCGCCCGGGCGACCTCCTCGACATAGACGAAATCCATGGACTGCGTGCCATCGCCGAAAATTAACGGCCGCTTATTGGCCTCGATCGCGTCGAACCAGCGGATCAGCACTTCCGTGTAGACGCCCGTCACGTCCATCCGGGGTCCATATACATTGAAGGGACGGAAGGCGATGTAATTCAGGCCGGAAGTATCGTAGAGGGCGCGCAGCATCTGCTCGTTTGCAATCTTTGCAGCCCCGTACATCGTCCGGTTGTTGAACGGATGGGATTCATCGATAGGCAGATAAGAAGGCTCGCCATACACGGAAGCCGATGACGCTGCAATGACCTTCTTCACTTTGTGCATCAAGGCCGCTTCCAGAACATTCAGCGTGCCATCGATCAGAACCTCAACGGCCTCGCGCGGAGCCTCGGCGCACCTGGTTATTCGCAAAGCGGCCTGGTGGAATACATAATCCGCGCCTTGCGTGGCCCGGTTCACCAGAGAGGCGTCGCGGATGTCTCCATCAAGAACGGTGACGCCGCCGCAGCCTAACGCTCCGGCGAGATTGTTCCAGCTTCCGCGGACAAAATTGTCAATGACCCGAACCTCGGAAGCTCCAGCCGACAGAAGCTGGTCGACAATGTTGCTGCCGACAAAGCCAGCCCCGCCTGTCACAACGCAACATGCGCCTGATAACTCGTTCATCTTTATCTTTCCCTTCGGTCTCGTATCAATCGGGCGGGCACGCCGGCAACGATGGCGTACTCGGGAACATCATGCGCCACAACCGCACCGGCGCCCACGATCGATTGAGCGCCTATCCGCACCCCGGGCAGGATGCTCGCATTCATTCCAATATCGGCGCCGAAACCCACCGTAACGCGCTTAATCATGAGGCTGGTTGAGATAATCGGCTCATCCACCGGCTCGGCCGTATGCACCGAACCCAGGACTTTGGCGCCCGGTCCCCATCCAACATAATCTTCTAGAACCAAGTCCCGAGCGTCAAAGTACGCTTGGGGTCCAATCCAGACATGACTGCCAATCTTGCAGGTTCCATCGAATCTGCCTTGGATCATGGTTTGTGCCCCAATAAACACGCAGTCGCCAAACTCCATCGTCTCTGGATGCTTGAGGACGACGTTAGGCCCGACCTGAAGGTCGTTGCCGACGCTCTTGCACATCGCGCGCATGCTGACACGTCGCATCATGGCATCGAAGGTGCTCTCTCCGGCCCTAAAGCGCGCAAACAAGTCCAGTAGTTCTTCGTTCGAACGCGAGTCTCTGAGAGAAGCCGCGAAACCATGCTCCCACGCTGGGTCGCGACGTACTTCACGGCGGCCGAACGTTGCCGGTACGCGCCTTGGGTCAAGCTCGACACCTGATTTTAAGTTGGACATTTGCGCCCGCCACTCTCCGGCTACTGAAAAAACGTCGCCGGATTTTCAGATCTCCCGAATGCTCGGGAGCCCGCTCGCCTCGGTTTTGAAAGCGGCGATCCCGGTTGCCGCCCTTCACACCCTTGAACACGCAACGAACTCGAGGACTTGTT
This sequence comes from Bryobacteraceae bacterium, assembly GCA_039924505.1. Taxonomy (GTDB): domain Bacteria; phylum Acidobacteriota; class Terriglobia; order Bryobacterales; family Bryobacteraceae; genus JBDTAT01. The sequence goes on along the minus strand of JBDTAT010000803.1, from coordinate 2,523 downwards.
CGACAATTCGACTCTGTTGCGACGAGTCGAGCCCCGGAAACATTGGCAACGATAGTATCTCCGCCGCGGCTCTTTCAGCGATTGGAAAGCTTCCTTCCGGATAGCCAAGATCAGCGTAGGCGCTCTGCAAATGAAGCGGAATTGGGTAGTGGATTCCGGTCCCGATGCCGGCGGCCGCGAGACGCTTTTGAAGCTGATCGCGATCCTGGACGCGGACGACGTAGAGGTGGTATACCGGCTTGGCCCATTCTGGCTCGAAGGGGAGTCCTATGCCCTCATCCATCGAGCTGAACAATTCTCTGTACCGGCTGGCTGCTCGACGCCGCTGATCGTTCCAGGCCGGCAGGTGCTTGAGCTTAACGCGCAAGAACCCCGCTTGAATCGAATCGAGCCGCCCGTTGTAGCCTTCCATGTCGTGATAGTATTTCTGCGATTGGCCGTGATCGCGCAGCATACGGATCTTCCGGGCCAGTTCGGCGTCGTTCGTGGTTGCCGCGCCCGCCTCTCCGCAAGCGCCCAAGTTCTTGCCGGGATAGAAGCTGAAGGCCGCTGCTTTGCCCATCGTGCCAGCTTTGCACCAGCGGTTCCACTTTTTTGAAAAGTACTCGGCGCCATGAGCCTGGCAGGCATCTTCGATAACGATCAGGTTGTATTTATCCGCGAGTTCCAGGATCGTATCCATGTCGGCCATCTGGCCGTATAGATGGACCGGGATAACCGCCGCCACGCGGGTTTTCGTCTTCCTCTCGATCAACGTCCTGGTGTTAGCATCAAAATCGCATTCACTCTCGATGAACTCCCGCAGCCTTTCCGGGTCGAGATTGTACGTGGCTTCGTCGATGTCCACGAACATTGGGCGCGCGCCCGCCTGTGAGATTGCCTCGGTGGTGGCGATAAAGGTATTCGGCGCCGTGATGACGGCGTCGCCCGGACCAACACCAGCCGCGATCAGGGCAAACCGGAGCGCATCCGTGCCGCTGCCAACACCGACGCAATGCCTGGCATCGCAGAAGCGCGCGAAATCCTCCTCAAAACCCTGGACCATCGGTCCGCCGATGAAGCCGGCCGTATCAAAAGACTTCTCCAGGACTTCGCAGAGCTCTTCGCGAAGCTCCGTATGGGGAGTAACCAGGTCAAGAAAAGGAATGTCGCTCGCTCCGCTCATTTTGCGCTCCCTTTGGCCGCAGCCACACTTCTCAAGAATCTAGCTGGGTTGCCGGCCACCACAGCGTTCGCCGGCACATCCTTGGTGACTACACTCCCTGCGCCAACCATTGCATTCTCGCCTATGGTCAGGCGGGAGAGAATCGTCGCGCCCGATCCGATGGAAGCGCCCTCTTTCACTAGCGTGCCTTCCACTTTCCAATCCTTTTCGGTTTGCAACTGCCCTCCCTCTGTGGTTGCGCGCGGAAAGGAGTCGTTGATGAAGGCGACGTTATGTCCGACGAACACATTGTCTTCAATGGTCACGCCTTCGCAGACGAAGGTGTGGCTGGAGATTTTGCACTTGGCCCCAACGCGCGCGTTCTTTTGAATCTCCACGAATGCGCCAAGCTTGGTGTCGTCACCGATCTCGCAGCCATAGAGGTTCACGAACCGGGACAATTTGACGCCTTTCCCGAGTTTGACGTCCGCCGCAATGCACCTGAAGTCGCTCACGCGTAGACCGCCTCTCCCTTGCGATTCAAGGACTCCTCGGCTGCTTCCAGCATTCGGACGACTCGCAATCCCGCCAAGCCATCGTTGATGGGCGGCTCACCACTGTGGATGCAGTCGACGAAGTACGACAACTCCGCTTTCAGCGCCTCGATCGACTCGACTTTCGGCGCCCACATGTCGCCGGTGCGATAGCTCACCAGCAGGTTGTACACGCCTTCACGGCTGTTCATTTTCACGCCCCGGTCGTAGACCTTGATCTTCTCGTCGGCCTCCAGGTCGTTCCACACCACCATCTTCTTTTCTCCGCCGATCAAGGTAGTCCGAACCTTGACTGGAGAAAGCCAGTTGACGTTGAAGTGCGCGATCACGTTGTCCGGGAAGTAAGCGGTCATGTACGCAACGTCCGTCAGGCCGTTCAGATGCTTCTCGCCCGTTGCCACGATCGCCTCCGGCCGCTCTCCGATCAGGTAGTCGACAATGGATAGATCGTGAGGGGCGAGATCCCAAAGCACGTTTACGTCGTGCTGGAAGAGTCCCAGGTTCACGCGCGTCGAATCGTAGTAGTAGAGCTTGCCGAGGGTGCCGTCATCGATCAGTTGGCGGATCTTTTTCACGGCGCCGGTAAACAGAAACGTGTGGTCCACCATGATTTGAAGATGCTTCTGTTCCGCCAGGTTGATTAACTCCTCCGCCTGGGCCGAAGTCGAGGTGAAGGGCTTTTCGACGAAAACGTGCTTGCCATTTTTCAGCGCGTTCTTCGCCAGCTCAAAATGTGTCCAAACCGGAGTGACAATCGCGATCACGTCGATATCCGGTGAAGACAGCAGTTCTGCGCAATCGTCCGTAACTTGCACCTCTGGAAAG
>JBDTAT010000802.1:0-5515 GCA_039924505.1 Bryobacteraceae bacterium | reverse complement strand
AACCGCTCCCCGACGGCGAGCGGCTCGATAGGCGATTCGCAGAAGTTCGAGGCGCTCCCGGCGTGCGCTGAAGGCGCGTAAACGTTGGCGGCAACGCGCAGGCTACACGTTTTTCGGAACTACGAAGGGCGCGCGGTAGTGGCGCGTGAACATTTCGGTGGCTTCGCGGTCGCCGGTGCAGGAGTACGTTTCGGCGTCGAAGTGCAGTTCGCGGCCGACGCGATAGGAAATATTTGCGAGGTGAACCAACGTCGTCGAGATGGCGCCCTCTTCAATTTCCGCGTTCAGATCGCCCCGCTTGCGGCTGCGGACGGCGTCGATGAAATTCAGGAAGTGGTCGCCGCCCTGGTGGCCGGCCGGACCCGGCTCCTGATCGCGGCCCAGCCACGTTTTGTAATCGGCGTAGCCGTCGATTGCCAGATAGCCCTTCGAGCCGTAGAACAGATTGCCTATGGTGTTGGAATCCTTCTTCCCATTGCGGCCGGCGCGCCCGCCGATGCCGGCTTCATGGTTCGACATCCAGTGGCGGACTTCGAACACCATCATCTGGCGCTTACCATTCTCGTTGAACTCGTAGTTGCAGGTAATCGTGTTGGGTGTTTCCTGATCGTCGTCGAACATGAAGTGCCCACCGATGGCGGCCACTTTCACCGGGTAACGAACGCCAAGACCCCAGCGGGCGATATCCACTTCGTGGATGCCCTGATTGCCGAGGTCGCCGTTGCCGTAATCCCAGAACCAGTGCCAGTTATAGTGGAACCGATTTTTCGTGAAGGCGTGCTGCGGCGCGGGGCCGAGCCATAAATCGTAGTGAACGCCCGGGGGCACGGGCGAAACCGCCGCGCGGCCGATGGTGTCGCGCCACTTGTAGCACAGACCGCGCGACATATATAAGTCGCCGATCAGACCCTCGCGCATCTGCTGAACGGCTTGTTGCAGCGCGGCAGACGAGCGGCTCTGGCTGCCTTGTTGCACGATGCGATCGTACTTGCGGGCGGCCGCCACAATCTGCTTGGCCTCAAACATATTGTGCGAGCACGGCTTCTCCACATAAACGTCCTTGCCCGCCTGGCAGCCCCAGATGGTCTGGAGCGTGTGGTTGTGATTCGGCGTGGCGATGGAGATGGCGTCGATGGATTTGTCCTCGAGCAGCTTGCGCAGATCGGTGTACGCGGCGGGCCGCTTCTTACCCTTATCCTCGACATCCTTGAGCCGCTGGTTGAGCACGGATTCATCGATATCGCAGAGCGCTACCAGCTCCACGTTCGGCAGCTTCGTGTACGCGTCAATGTGATTCTTGCCGCGGCCGCGAACGCCAACGCAGGCGACGCGGACAGTGTCGCTGGGAGCGGAGCGCGCACGCGTGGCGCCCAGCGCGGCGGCGGAACTCATCATAAAATGTCGTCGATTCAATGGAGGGATCCTTTCCACGGCGGCTCGGCGGCGAACCGCTCCATGCAACACTCTACTCCCGCCGGAAAGCCGCGTCAAGAATGATGGGACGAACCCCGCCGCGTCAGGCGCCGCTAACGGGAACGGGAAGTTCCTTGGCGTGGCGCCACAGCCGGTCCAGATCGTAATAATCGCGAGCTTTTTGCGAAAAAATGTGAATGACGCAGTCGCCGTAATCGACGAGAATCCAATCGGCGTGCGCGTAGCCTTCAATGCTGGTTGGGAATTCCCCGATATCGCGCATCTGGCGGCGGATCTCGTCGCAGATCGCCTGTATTTGGGGCGGGTTGGAACCGGTGCACAGGACAAAAAAATCGGCGAAAGCGGTGACCTCTTGCAAGTCGAGGACGCGAAGGTCCGAGGCTTTCTTCGATTCCGCGGCGCGGACGGCAACCTGCCAGGAGAGAGGATGCTTCTCCGACCGCTCCGGCAGGCCGCTCGGAAGGGCCACTACTTGGTTCTGTGCGCGAATCTGACGACGGTCTCCTTGAGAGTATCGTACTACAATCGATATAGATGCGTTGTTGCCTTCCGGCCGTCCTGACGGCGCTGTTGGTTTTCCCCATTTCACGCTCGATGGCCGAGTCGATTGAAACTCCCGTGGTTGTGCGGACTGAGCGGCGGCTTGATCTCGTGCGGGAACTGGTGGCGCAAGGCGTGTTGCCGGCGGCTCGGGTGCGCGATGCGGAACTGGCGGTGGAGGACGCGCGCGACGAAGCGATTTTGAACGCGACACTGTATGGGAACCTTAGGGCGAGCGACTTAACCGAATCCCAAGCGCGCGAAATGACGGCGGCGGCCGGGCGGCGTCTGGCGCGGCAGCAAGCTACGTTGGAGCGCAGCCGGGAATTGGTTGCCGGAGGCGCGGAGGCATGGGGAGACCTGAACCCGCTCGAAGCCGAGCTTGAGCGGCGCCAGTCGACGGTGGATCTGGCGGCCGGCCGCGCGCGATTGATCGAGGAAATCGCGGCGATGGCGCGCGCCGAGGCGGATGCCGCGCGGCGCGAGGCCGCGGAGATCCCTGAAACCCCCGAAGGGCATCCGGTGATGGAGCGGTTTAGCGGGGCCGGTGTGCTGACGACGGTCGAAGTGCGGCATTTGACGCTCGACTTCGAGAAGCAGTTCGACAAGCCTTTGCCGGTGAGCGCGCGCGGCGAGACGGAGGTACACCGGATGATGGGCCTGGATCATCGCGGGCGCATCGACGTAGCGCTGAATCCGGACGAGCCGGAAGGAGTGTGGCTGCGGCATTATCTGACCGCGCACGCGATCCCGTATTTCGCGTTTCGCGCGGCCATCGAAGGCGCCGCGACCGCCCCGCACATTCACATCGGCCCTGGAAGCACAAAGCGCAAAGGGTGCTGCGCGCACCACCAGGCAAATCGGGAACCGTTCCGCGCCGCACTCCGTTTTGCGCGTGTTCCATAGAAGATTCGCGCCACCGACTGACCATGACCTCAAACCTTCGCGTTTTTCTCACCGCCGGGCAAATTCAGGAACGCGTCCGCGAAATGGGCGCCCAAATTGATGGCGACTACCCCGAGGGCCCCGTCTACCTGATCGGAATTCTCAAAGGCGCGTGTATTTTTATGGCCGATTTGGCGCGCGCCATGAAAACTCCCGCGCGCATCGAGTTCATTGGCATCTCCAGCTACGGACGCGGCAAAACGACGTCGGGACAGGTGAAACTGACCAAAGACCTCGACGTATCGATAGAAGGTCACGACGTGCTGATCGTCGAAGACATTGTCGATAGCGGCGTGACGCTGACCTACCTGATGCAGGTGCTGGAGCAGCGCAAACCGAAATCGCTGCGCATCGCAACGCTGCTCGATAAACCGGAGCGGCGGCTGCGTCCCGTCGAGGTGGCCTATGTGGGCTTCAAGATTCCCGATGAATTTGTGGTCGGCTACGGCCTGGATTACGCCGAGGACTACCGGAATTTGAAAGACGTTTGCATTCTGGGCTAAGTCTTCGACCGCGCGAATCGGGCAACCGCTTGCTTACGCGTTCCGAGCCGCGGCCGCGAGGGCGCGGTTGCAGGTCGAAACAAAACACCGGCTACCGGCATCCCGCCACGCGTCAGACCTGGAGCACGTCGCCGTCTTTCGCCGCCAGCGAATAAAACACCGGCGCAAGAAATATCGAAAGCAGCAAGCGCGAGGCCAGGCCCCCGACAATCACGATAGCGAAGGGCCGTTGGGAGTCGCTGCCAATGCCGGTGGACATCGCGGCGGGCAGCAGGCCGAGACAGGCCACCAGCGCGGTCATCATGATGGGGCGCAGACGCAGCAGGGAAGCGTCCAATGTTGCATCGCGAATGTTCTGCCCTTCCAGGCGCAGCTTGTTGATGAACGAATAGAGAATCACGCTGGTTTGCACCGCGACTCCCATTAGCGCGACAAAGCCGAGGCTGGAGGAGACGCTGAAGGGGGTGCCGGTCAGTTTCAGCGCCAGCAAGCCCCCGACCGGCTCCGTCATCAGAACGCTGATCATGATGATCATCGGAAATTTCAGATTGCCGTACAGCGCGAAAAGAATCGTCAGAATCAGAATTACGGTGAGCGGGAGAATCATCTTCATTTGTTCGCGCGCGGCGAGATAATCCTTGTATTCGCCGCCCCAATCGAAGCGGTATCCGGTGGGCAGCTTGACGGCTTGATCCACCTTGGCGCGCGCCTCACCGACCGCGCCCGCCAGATCCCGGCCCTCCACGCTGAATTGAACGCCGATAAAGCGCGAGTTGTCCTCGCGGTAGATGAACGACGCTCCGTTATTCACTTTGATGTCGCAGAATTGGCCTAGCGGAAGATGCTGGCCATCCGGCGTGGCGATTAACAAATTCTTGATCGCGTTCATATCCTGACGGAACGGCTCCTGCAGCCGCACGATCAGGTCGAACTGCTTTTCTCCTTGAATCACCTGCGTGACCGCGCCGCCTGCTACCGCAGTTTCAATCATGGAATTTATGTCGGCGACGTTGATGCCGTACCGCGCAATCCGCTCTCGATTTGGAGTGACAGTGAGACTCGGCTGGCCGAGTTCCTGCACCAGCGTCACATTCGCGATGCCGGGAACATTGGCCAGCACCCGGCGAACTTGCGCCGCGTTATCCTGCAGGATGGTCAGATCGCTCCCGAAAATCTTTACCGCCAACCCGCTCTTCAGTCCCGTTTCCGCCTCATCCACTGCATCTTCGGCGGGCTGAGTGTAATTAAAAATAATGCCGGGAAATGTCGACAGCTTTTTCTGAATCGCCTTGATCAACTCGGGCTTAGTGTGGATGGAACCGTTCCAGGCCGCATCGCGATACGGCTTCAGACCGACATAGAATTCGTTGTTGAAGAACCCGGTGGAATCCGTGCCGTCATCCGGCCGGCCCAGTTCGTTGGCCACCGTGGTCACTTCGGGAAAGCCGGCAAGGATGCCGCGAATGCGGGGAGAAAGCTGCTGCGCCGCGTCGAAGGAGATGGTGTACGGAGTGGTGGCACGCACCCATAGCGCGCCTTCGTCCAGATGTGGCATGAACTCCGCGCCGATGCCGGGAATCAGCGATAACGCCGCGCCCAGCACCAGCAGCCCGAGCACGATGGTGAGCCCGCGATTGCGGAGGCACCATCCGAGCAGGACGCCGTAAAAATCGCGGATGTGATCGTAGATCCACGCCCGCGGCTCATGAATATGCTTGCGCAGAAAATACGCGCACAATACCGGCAGCAACGTCAGGCTGCACAGCAGGGAGCCGATCAGCGCGAACGCCATGGTGTCCGCCATCGGCTGGAACAAGCGGCTGGACGGGCCCACCAGCGCATAGATGGGAAGATAGCCGGCGATGATTACGGACACCGCGTAAAATATGGGGCGCTCTACGTCGCGCGCAGCGGACCGGATCACCTCGACCACGCTGTAGTCCCGGCCCTCGCGCGCCGCTAATTCGCGGAAAATATTTTCCACCATTACCACCGCGCCGTCCACAATGATGCCGAAGTCGATGGCCCCGATAGAGAGCAGGTTGGCCGGAATGTGCCGCCAGTCGAGACAAATGAAGGAGAACAACAGAGCG
>JBDTAT010000801.1:0-4901 GCA_039924505.1 Bryobacteraceae bacterium | reverse complement strand
CCTGCTGGAGTCCCTCTTCCGTGGATTTGCGCGTGTAGATCGCGCACCGGACGGTCTTGGCTTCACCCGAGCCGTTCGCCGTCTTGGCGGGGACCTGTGGGGCGCTACGCCTTGCCATTGAGATTGTCCTCCGTGGACGTCAGGTTGAAGAAGAGGAAGCCGTTCCACTTTGTACCCGTCGCTTCCTGCGCGATGGCACTGAGGGATCGGTAGATTTCGCCATCGAACTCGAACCCGTCCACGAGGACTTTCGCAATGACTCGCCGACCCTTGTACTCGCGTTCCAGATACGTTCCCGGCGGCGGCAACCGCGGATCGGAGGCACCGGCCACCTTCCGGCGGACGCTGAGCTTGGGGTCGAGAGTGACGTCCGGCCCGAACCTTGTCTTGGGTGCCCTGATGCGAAGATCGGCATCGTTGGCGATTTCCATCGCACGGCGGCGCGCACGCTCGGATAGACCGCCCTCGGCCAACGCCTGGATGCGCCAGGCGATTCTCCTAAACAGGAACTGCTTGTGATTCGACCGGGACTCCTCGCCGAACACCTCAAGGTACTTCTGGCGGAGCTGGCCGACTGGCATCCTGCTCAGCTCGTCAATCTGTTTCCGCATCGCGGTCCCCACTTCGTTCTCCATTCTCATGGCTGTTAACCTCGTGTCCATGACGGCTCGAAGTTTCGGAACAGTCAAGTGGAGAAGCCGTGCGTCGAAGTTGGTCGCGATGACGGAGATAGCCGGTCGCAAGGATTCGGGCGATGGATTGCAGATCTTCTGTCGGGATGCCCAAGACGATTCACCTCGCTGTGGATTGGCACCACAACGAAAGTCCGCCTTGCGGTCGTTCCGCTGTCGATTGCTTGCTGAAGAGTGCGAAGCACCCTTCGCTGTAAACATACGCAGGGAGTTCGAAAAGTGTAAACCGAGACGCCAAACGCGTTAACCGCGTGGCGGCACTCTCCGGAGAGACGGAGAAGTCGGGCGCAGGCGTGCCGCAGAGGACTCACCGAACCAACCACAACGACTCTCCGCGACCGGAAGTGGAGAACAGGATCGTTCGGAACTGTATGGCGGAATTGGGGATATCTGGCGAGGCTATGGCAGGCGCACGAAGAACGCTGGCGTCAACAACAGGGGAGTGGGGGTTCGGAGAGAAATAGTTTGGCTCCTCAGGTAGGACTCGAACCTACAACCCTTCGGTTAACAGCCGAATGCTCTACCATTGAGCTACTGAGGAGCAATAGGTGGGCAATTCCATTACATCAAACACATTCCCACGTGTCAATTTTTTTAGGCGCCCCATCCTTCGGGCCGCTCTTCACGAACGCCGCGCTCAAACATCGCGAAAAACTCGCGTTCGATTGCTAAATCCAGCCGGAAATCACGACCTTCGGCCCATGCGGTATCGCGCGTTTACGTTTTGTGAGGTTCAGGGAATCGCACGAAACGCTGCTGGAGTTCTCGATGGAAGATGTCGCGGGCCGGCTAGTGCTCGTGTCAGGCATGGTCTTTTAGCCGCCGGGTGGAGTACAATCTCGACTGGTCTCATCGCGGACCGCGAAAACCGATGTTTGTTCCACTCACCCCCATCCGCTTCCTCCATCGCGCCGTCGATTTATTCGGAAACAAGACTGGCGTCATTTCCGGAGACCGTCAATTCACCTATCGCGAATTCGGGGAGCGCGCCGGGCGTCTGGCAACCGCGCTCGTCGCCGAAGGCATCCGCCCCGGCGACCGCATCGCATATCTCAGCTTCAACAATCACCAGTTGCTCGAAGGCTACTATGGCGTGGTCCAGGCGCACGCGGTCGTGATGCCGCTGAACGTGCGGCTGTCGCTGCCCGAACTGACCAACATCCTGAACCACTCCGGCGCGCGCATGTTACTTTTTGAAAACGACTTCGTGCCGCTGGTCGAAAAGCTCCGGACCGCCTGCCCGTCGATTGAGCGCTACGTTACGCTCAACGAATCCGCGCCTTCCGCGGACATCGCCTATGAGGAACTACTGGCCAAAGGACATCCGGAGCGCGCCGACATATTCACCTTCGACGAAAATTCCATCGCCGAATTGTTTTACACCAGCGGCAGCACGGGAACGCCAAAAGGCGTCACGCTGTCGCACCGCACCCTTTATTTGCACGCGATGTCGGTAGCCACTCTGGCCAAGAATATCGAGACCGCGGTCGAACTTCACACCATTCCGCTGTTTCACGCCAACGGCTGGGGACGGCCGCAGTCCGCCACGATGCTCGGCGTCACGCAGGTAATCGTGCGCAGGTTCGATCCGGCGGCGGTGTTCCGGTTAATTGAGCGGCACCACGCCACGGAGATGAATCTGGTCCCGACCATGGCCAATGCGCTTCTGAATGCGCCCGATCTCGGTGAACACGATTTCTCCAGCATGAAGCGGATTATGATTGGCGGGGCTGCGTCGTCGCCGGAGCTGATTGCGCGCATGGAACAGGCGTTCGGCTGCGAATGCATCGCCGGCTACGGCCTTACTGAAACCGCGCCGGTGATCACCTCGGCCCGCTCCAAAGGCGCAGCTTTCTCCTCCGACGCCGAGCGCCTCCGGCGCCAGGCCTCGGCCGGTTGGGGCATTCCCGGCGTCTCGCTGCGCGTCGTCGATCCGCAGATGCGCGACGTGCCCTGCGATTCGACCAGCATTGGCGAGGTGGTCGCGATGGGCGATCACATCATGGAAGGATATTTTCGCGAGCCGGAAGCCACCGCCGCGGTGATGACCGGCCCCTGGTTCCATACCGGCGACATGGCCGTTTGGGACGAAGAAGGTTATATCTACATCGTCGACCGCAAGAAGGAGATCATCATCAGCGGCGGTGAAAATATTTCATCCCTGGAATTGGAGAAAGCCGTTTCCGCGCACCCGTCCGTGTTCGAGTGCGCCGTGGTGGCCGCGCCCGACGAACGCTGGGGAGAGGTTCCTGCCGCCGTCATCGTGCTAAAACCCGGCGCGGCGCTCACTGCCGGCGAACTGCTGGAGTTTCTAAAGGAGCGGCTCGGAAAGTTCAAGCTGCCGCGCATCGTGGAATTCAGCGCCGATCCTCTGCCTAAAACCGGCAGCGGCAAAATCCGCAAAATGCTGCTGCGCGAAAAGTTCTGGACCGGAAAGGAAAAGCGCGTGCAGGGTTGATGGGGTGCAGGGTGGAAGGCCTCGCGCATGTTTTCGCTCTTGTTGCATTCGACGCCCGATCGGGAAGACGCGTTGGTGGCGCGATTGTGGGAGGCCGGCACTGCCGGTATTATTCATTCCACGGACGCCATCGAGGCGTTCTTCGCAGACGACGCGCCCGCCTCCAAATTGCTGGCCGAATTCGCGGACGTTGCCCCGCGCTGGCGGCGCTCCCCCAGCACCGACTGGGTGGCGCAGACGCACGCTTCGTTTCCACCGTTGCTCGTCGGCCGGCGCTTTTTTCTCGCGCCGCCGTGGTCCGATGCGCCTACGCCGCCGGGGCGCTTGCGCCTCACCATCAATCCCGGCATGGCCTGCGGAACCGGCTGGCATCCGTGTACGCAGATGTGCCTCGATGCTCTGGAGCGGTATTTGAAGCCCGGCGATTCGGTGCTCGACGTCGGCGCCGGATCGGGAATTCTATCGCTGGCGGCGCAGTCTCTGCGCGCATCGCGCGTCATCGCCTGCGACGTGGACATGGATGCCGCCGCCATTGCCGCCGCCGCGCTCCCCGGGCGCGTTTACGCCGGATCCGCGGACGCGTCCCGCTCCGCCATGTTTGACGTCATTGCCGCCAACATCAGCGCCGAAGCCGTCGCCGCTTTGCTCTCCGAATTGCAGCGCGTTCTCAAACCGCGCGGCCGGTTGATTCTGTCCGGCTTTTCCCGCCCCATCGCGTCTCCGCCCGCGCTTGAGACACTCCAAATCGAGGAATGGTTATGCCTGGTGTGTTGAATATTGCCGTGTTGAACATTTCGGCAGTCGAAATCTGGAAGTACGAGGGACATCACGAGGCGCTCTCTGGCGTCGATCGTCAATATCAGGCCAACCCGATGTACGTTTACGACGAGTTGCGCCCCAAGCCCTATCATGACAACCCGCACCCGAAAAGCATCACCGTCCCGGTAACCGCTCTTTATCTGAAAATCAAGACCGCCGAAGGCGCCGAGGGTCTATACGGTCCCATCGACCCGGAAGCGGCCGTCGTTATCAATCGCCAGCTTCGAAGCTTCCTGCTCGGTAAAAACGCTTTGGCGCAGGAGAAGCTGTGGGACGAAATGTGGCGCTCCAACCGCCACGCGCGCCGCGGCCACTTCTTAATGGCCATCGGCGCCGTCGATAACGCCGTTTGGGATCTGCGCGGGCGCGCCCTGAACACTCCGGTCTACCGGTTGCTGGGCGGCCCAACGCGGGACCGCGTCGAAGTGTACGGCAGCACGCTCGGCTCCTCCTTGGAACCGGAAAAGGCGCGCGCGCGGGCGGTGCAATTAAAACAGCAAGGTTTTCAACACCAGAAATGGTTTCTCGCGGACGGTCCCGCCACCGGCAACGACGGCATGAAGCGCAATGTCGAGTTGGTTCGCCTGCTGCGTGAAACCGTTGGCGATGACGTCGAATTGATGTTCGACGTCTTTCAAGGCTGGGATCTGAATTACGCGCTCGCTTGGTCGAAACAGGTGGAGCGCTACCGGCCGCGCTGGCTTGAGGAAGCGTTCTCGCCCGAAAAGATCGATGCCTTTGCCGACTTGCGGCGCCATACATCCATCCCGATCGCCTCCGGTGAGCACTTCTACGGCCGCTGGGAAGTCTACGATTTCCTGAAAGCCCACGCGCTCGATGTTGTTCAGGCCGATCCGGAATGGTGCGGCGGAATCTCCGAGCTGGTGAAAATCTGCGCGGTGGCATCGCTCTATGACGTCAAGGTCATCCCG
>JBDTAT010000800.1:0-3396 GCA_039924505.1 Bryobacteraceae bacterium | reverse complement strand
CTGGCGATCGACAACAATGCCACCGAGCGGTCCCTGCGCGGCTTCGCGGTGGGACGCAACAACTGGGCCTTTTTCGGGAGCGACAACGGAGGCAAGACGGCGGCGGTGCTGCGCAGCTTCGTCACTTTGATTGGCGACAATTAGAATTACCGCTCGACGACAATTAGAATTACCGGCCGGCGACAACTACTAACCACCATCGGAGAAGCGCTGTGGAGCGCTCACAGATGGTTACTGACGAGCAAGTCAGGAGGTTAAGAAAGTTGTCGAAAACAGAGAAGAACCAGGAAGTTGCGGCGGCGAAGTCGGGCATGGCCCCGAAGACGGCGCGGGAGCACCTGCGGGATCCGCGCCTGCCGAGCGAGCGGAAAGAGGACCGGAACTGGCGAACGCGCCCCGATCCTTTCACCGGGGTGTGGGAGGAGGTTCGCGAGCAAGTGGCGGCGAATCCGGGACTGGAAGCCAAGACGCTGTTCGAGGCCTTGCAGCGGAAGTATCCGGGCCGGTTCGCCGACGGGCAGATCCGGACTTTACAACGGCGGTTGAAACGGTGGCGCGCCACCGACGGACCCGAACGGGAAGTCTTCTTCACCCAGCAGCATGTCGCGGGACGGCTGGGGCAGTCCGACTTCACGCACATGAACGAACTGAACATCACGATCGGCGGACAGAGTTTCCCGCACATGCTGTTTCATTTTGTGCTCACGTTTTCAAACTGGGAGGCTGTCTCGCTGTGCTACTCGGAGAGCTTTGAGAGTCTGAGCGACGGACTGCAGAACGCACTGTGGGAGTTGGGGGGCGTGCCGCTGGATCACCGCACCGACCGCATGTCGCTGGCGGTGAAAAACGGGAGCGGCGAGCGGGAATTCACGACGCGCTACGAGGCGCTGATGCGGCATTACAAGATGGCCGGCCAGAAGATTCAGACCGGCAAGCCGAACGAAAACGGCGACGTGGAACAACGTCATCACCGGCTGAAGCGCGCGGTCGGGCAGGCGCTGATGCTCCGCGACAGCCGCGATTTCGGGTCCCTCGCGGAATACAAAGAGTTCCTGCGCGTGCTGCTCACGCAGTTGAATGCGGGTCGCCGCGAGCGGTTGAGCACCGAGATGCAGTCCCTGCGGCCGCTGCCGGCGGGCCGACTGGAAAGCCTGAAGCGCGAGCGGGTGAAGGTGGATTCCGGCAGCCTGATCTATGCGGACCGGAACGCGTACTCCGTTCACAGCCGGTTGATTGGAGAGAAAGTCGAGGCGCGGATCGGCGCCGAGACCATTGAGGTTTGGTACGCGGGCAACAAAGTGGAGATGTTGCCGCGGTTGCGCGGGCGCGGCAAATATCGAGTCGATTACCGGCACATCATCGACTGGCTGGTGCGCAAGCCAGGCGCGTTTGAGAACTACCGTTATCGCGAGGAGTTGTTTCCCACCAGCCGTTTTCGAATGGCCTGGGATGCGTTGCGCGAGACCACGCCATCCCGGGCGAACAAGCGGTACCTCGAGATATTGGAACTGGCGGCAAAAGAAGGCGAGGCGCGGGTGGATGACGTCTTGCGCTGCCTGCTCGAGCAGGGCGAGATGGGCGAAGGCAAGCTGAATGCGGAGTTGATCGCCGGCATGTTGCAAGACGGCGCCGCGCTTCCCGCGGCCACCAGCATTCATGTGGCGGAGGTTTCGCTGGCGAGTTTCGATGAGTTGCTCGGCGGCGTAGCGGAGGTGGTCGCATGAGTGCGCCGGACTTTCAGGCCCAGTTGACCGAACGTCTCAAGGAACTGCATCTGCCGGCGCTCCGGCGATGCTTCGAGGAAAAGGCGCGCCAGGCGGAGCGGGAAACGATGAGCTATGAGCGATACCTGTTCGAGCTGATCGAACTGGAATGCCAGGAGCGGCGGGAGCATCGCGTCGCCCGCTTGTTGCTGGAGTCGAAGTTGCCCTTGGAAAAGACGCTGGACAACTTCGATCTGCAGCGTCTGCCGCGGAAAGCGGCGCGGCACATCCAGACGCTGCAGGACGGCGCTTTCCTGGACCGCAAGGAAAACGTCCTGGTCTTCGGAAATCCCGGCAGCGGGAAAACGCATCTTCTGTCGGCGCTCGGGCAGGAACTGATCCGGTGCGGCCGCCGCGTGGCTTTCACCACCTGCACCCGATTGGTGCAGGAACTTCTGCTGGCGAAAAAGGAGTTGCGGCTGAACCGGGCGATCCGCAAGCTGGCGTATTACGAAGCCCTCGTCATCGACGATCTGGGTTACGTCCAGCAGAGCCGGGAGGAGATGGAAGTGCTGTTTACGATTCTGGCGGAACGCTATGAGCGCGGCAGCGTTCTGATCTCCTCGAATCTGGCCTTCTCGAAATGGGAGGCGATCTTCAAGGATCCGATGACGACGGCGGCCGCGATTGACCGGCTGGTGCATCACAGCGTCATCCTGGAACTCAACGTTTCCAGCTACCGGATGGAGCAGGCGAAAAAGAAAAAGGCGGAGGAAGAATGATGGCGGCATCAATAAGAAGGAAGAGCGCATGGTTGAGCTGGAGGCTCCGCCTCCAGACCTCCGGGATTTACCGCGCTTCTGCCATCCCAGGCAGTCACATCAAAATCAAAACCGGCGGGTCGGCGGCTGTCGCCGCCTCCCGCCCTGGTCTGGCCCCGGAGTCAGCGCTCAGGCTGCATCCCTGCAGAGCCTTACCCTCTGCCCCGGTCAGAATCAGTGTAGAGAATGAGAGATCTGTCAGCAAGGTTGTAGTTGTCGTCGTCGGTAGAAATAGTTGTCGTTGACCGGTAAAAATAGTTGACGCCAGACACCTGCCGATAGTCCGGGCGAACAATGTTAGGACGGCCCCCTAACGGATGCGTCCGATCCAGGATAATGTAACGAATGCCGAGCCGTTCCAAATAGTCCAATTCCTGTCGTGTGTTGTCGAAAAGTAATTGGTAATGGTTCATCATCCAATCGCTTGCAAATAGCACCTTGCTGCTCCGCAGCGCGAAGTGTTGCAAATGTTTGTCACGCGACGCGATCTCGGATATCAGGGCGCCCTCGCCCGAGGCGTCGGAAATTACGAGTACTCGAGTGCCCGGCGAGGCGAAATCCGCTTGACTGTACAGCCATTCAGCCGCTTCCCGATAACCCAACGGCGCCCGATTGGGGAGCGCAAATGTCGTGAATCCCAGCGTCACCATCAGGACTGCGAACAGCGCACCCACCTTGATCCCTCGCGCTTCTCGAGGCCTCGGCAATACGCCGGCGAGACGCTGAATCGCCTCCGGAAGGAACACTAGAAGGGGAGCAATGGCGGCCAGCATATAACGTCGCTCCGGGGGTTGCGGTAGCATGCAGTGGAATAACATCGTCGCCAGAATCAGCGAAAACATAACCACCCAGAATGGGTCTCGCTGCTCAAA
>JBDTAT010000799.1:0-8835 GCA_039924505.1 Bryobacteraceae bacterium | reverse complement strand
TTTTCAAACTGGGTGAAATCGACCATGTCGGCGCCCTTGGACTTCAGATACGCGTTTAAAAAATCGCGGTGGCTGATTTCGTCGTCGGTATTATCGGAGATATATTGGGACATGTCGGCGTCGAGATTTCCCAACGCGGCGATGTAGGCTGGATTTCCGGGGTTCGGCTTGTCGTTGTGATCCACGGCTCCACCCAATTCGTTGTACTGTTGCCACAGATCGGCTTCGATGAATTCGGCTGCCGCGGCAAACCGCAACAATGCCGCGTCGCCTTTCGTAAGCCCGCTGCTGTTATCGGCGAATAGTTTCGCCGCCGGCAGCGCGGCGCCGGCAACGCCGAGACCTTGCAGAAAACCGCGGCGCCGGGTGACTTGGTGCCACCGGGAGGAGAGGTCCGGCGCCGCCGGCCCTGTGGCTCCCGTCTCGGCTAACACGGTGGAAGGATTACTTTTTTTGTCCATTACGATGCGCTCCTTTTGAATTAGGGACTTCATTCCAGGAAGCTTGTAGGCCTGTGACGCGGCGCGATTTGCAACTACGAGCGAGGAACTATGACGCGCCGAATTCCGTAGTGCGTGCTCCTTAATAGAAGTCTCTTCCTGGATGATACGGCGCATTACCTAGTACAGTCGTAATGGCGTGGTAAATAGCCTGTAAATAAAGCGAGCGGCGTGGACGGCAGATTCTATTGGTTACCGAGCGGCGATGGTAACGGAGCGGTTTCTACTGCGCGCTGCGAGTTATGTTATTTAGGAACTAATTTTGTGCGGTAGAGAAATGTAGTGTCGAGGCGCCCCGAGACGAAATCCGGATGGGCCAGGATCTTTTGGTGCAGCGGGATAGACGTGTAGATGCCTTCAATGACGAACATATCGAGCGCGCGCCTCATGCGGGCGATGGCTTCGTTACGATCGCGGCCGTACGCAATCAGCTTTGCCACCAGCGAATCGTAGTAGGGCGGAATAATGCCGTCGTGATAGGCCGCGGTGTCGACACGAATGCCGATACCGCCGGGCAGGTTCATGCCGGTGATGCGGCCGGGCGAGGGGACGAAGGTTTCCGGATGTTCGGCATTGATGCGGCACTCAATGGCGTGGCCGCGAATTTCGAAAGGATGGGGGACGATTTCGTCCAGGCGCGCGCCGGCGGCAATGAGGATCTGGCTCTTCACCAGATCGACGCCGGTGACAAATTCCGTGACCGGGTGCTCCACTTGAATGCGCGCGTTGACCTCGATGAAGTTGAGGTTGCCGCTCTCGTCCATGAGGAATTCGACGGTGCCGGCGTTGGTGTAGCCGATGGCGCGCAGAGCCTTCTTGAGACGCTTGGCGATGGAGTCGCGAAGCTTGGCACTGACGCCCGGCGACGGGGCCTCCTCAAGCAGTTTCTGGTGGCGGCGTTGGATGGAGCATTCACGCTCCCCGAGGATTTCGACGTTGCCATGCTCGTCGGCCAGGATCTGGAACTCGATATGGCGCGGCGCTTCCACCAGTTTCTCCATGTAGAGATCGCCGCAGGAAAAAGCCGCGGTGGCTTCGGCCTGGGCTTGCGCCATCAGACCGGGAAGTTCTTCCGCCGAACGGACGATGCGCATGCCGCGGCCGCCGCCGCCGGCCGAGGCTTTGAGCATTACTGGGAAGCCGATTTCGCCGGCGGTCTCGAGCGCCTCCTCCGCGGATTTCAGGATGCCTTTGGAGCCGGGGAGAATGGGGACTCCGTGCTCCTCCATCGCCGCGCGGGCGCGCTGCTTCAGACCCATGGTGCGAATGACTTCCGGTTTGGGGCCGATGAAACGGAGGCCGGAGGTTTCGCAGACTTCGGCGAAATCGGCGTTCTCGCTGAGGAAGCCATAGCCGGGATGAATGGCGTCGGCGTTGGTAATTTCGGCGGCGCTGATGACCGAAGGGATATCGAGATAACTGCGGGCGCTTTTTGCCGGGCCGATGCAAATGGCCTCGTCGGCAAAGCGGGCGTGCAGGCTATTGCGGTCGGCTTCGGAATAAACGGCGACGGTGCGGATGCCCAGTTCCTTGCAGGCACAGATGATGCGAAGTGCGATTTCCCCGCGGTTGGCGATTAGGATCTTCTGGAACATTTCCGGATGGGTTAGCGCGGACGAAGGGCGAACAGCGCCTCCCCGTACTCCACTGGGCGCCCGTTTTCGACGAGCGTGCTGGCGACGACGCCGGCGCTTTCGGCTTCGATTTCATTCATCAGTTTCATGGACTCGATGATGCAGAGCACCTGGCCCGGTTCGACGGAATCGCCGACCTTGACGAAGGGCGGCGAACCGGGCGACGGGGAGTCGTAATACGTGCCGACGATGGGAGAGCGGACCATTACGTCAGTGGATTCCGGTTCCGCCGGCGCCGCGGGAGGAGCGGCGGTTGAAGGTGTGGCTGTAGGGACGGCGACTGCGGGCGCGGCGGCTACTTGCGCGGGGAGGACGACCTCCTGGGAGGTGGCGGCCCGGCGGATACACACACGATTCTCGCCACGTTGGACCTCCAGCTCGGCCACACCGCTCTCGTTAAACAGTTGAATCAGTTCCTTGATCTCTTCAATTTTCATTCGATTTACAGGGAGAGTAGGTCCTTCGATGTTGGCGTCAGCACTTCGCACCCGGTACGGGTTACCAGAAGCGTATCTTCGATACGAATGCCGCCAACACCTTCGAGGTAGATGCCCGGCTCAATGGTGACGACCATGCCGGCTTTTATCGGCGTCTTATCGCGTTTGCCAAGGCGCGGCGGTTCGTGAATCTCGAGGCCCAGGCCGTGGCCGGCGGAGTGAACGAAAGCTTTGTCGAAGCCGTGGCGTTTCAGAACCTGGCGCGCGGCGCGGTCGACGCGTTCGGCAGTGACATTTTCGCGAACCGCATCGATGGCGGCGAGTTGCGCTTCCAGAACTGCGCCGTACATGCTTTTTATCTTGGAACCGGGCCGTCCGAGAAACGCCATACGGGTCATGTCGCTGCAATAGCCCTCTACGCTGGCGCCCATATCTATTAATAATAGTTCATTTGACGCAAGCTGATTGGCGGTGGGACGGGCATGGGGCAGGGCGGTGCGTTCGCCCGAGGCGACGATGGTTTCGAAGGCGGGTTTTTCGGCGCCCAGGCGGCGCATCTGATATTCGAGTTCGGCGGCGACTTCGGATTCGCGAAGACCGGGACGGACCTTCTTGACGGTGTTCGCGAAAGCCTGGGAGTTGAGCAGGACGGAGCGGCGGATGGCCTCAATTTCGACGGCGGATTTGATCATGCGCTGCTGTTCTACCCAGCCCGAGACCGGTTCGAGCGCGGTTTTGAGGGGAAGCTCCTTGGAGAGCAGCGCGTGATCGGCCCAGGAGAGATGGGCCATTTCGAAGCCGATTCGCCGGAGCCGTTTGGCCCCGATGACCTTCGCGGCCGCGCCGAGCAGCGGGCCGCGAACGACTTTCACTTCTAATGAATACGCGCAAAACGGAGTGCGGCGCGAGCCAGTTCCTGGTTTGTCAGGTGGTGCGCGCCGCACCCTTTGCGCTTTACATGTGGCTTCGCGGGCGGCCTGGATAGCGTAGCGAGGGTCGGTAAACAGAATTCCGCGTCCGCCGGCGTCGAGCAGCAGCAGTCCGTTGCTGCCGGTATACCCGGTGAGATAACGCACGTTCGGAGCGTGCGAGATCAGGAGAGCGTCAAGTTTCGATTCCGGAAAACGGGCGAGGAGGGGAAGGCTGCGTTGTTCTTCCAAGTACCCCTATTGTACCAGCAGCACCAGTTTTCCCGTACTCTTGCGGCCTTCCAGATCGCGGTGGGCCTGCGCCGCGTTGGCGAGCGGATAGGTTTGGCTGACGTTTAGGGTCAGTTTCTTTTCGGCGATCCAGCGGAACAAATCGCCCGAGCGCCAGACCAGATCCTCACGCGTGGCGCAATAATGGGCGAGGCTGGGGCGGGTGAGGAAGAGCGAACCTTTCTGGCTGAGGATCAGCGGCTCGATGGGCGGGACGGGGCCGCTGGCGTTGCCGAAGGAGACCATCATGCCGCGCTGACGTAGGGAATCGAGGCTCTGCATGAAGGTGGCCGCGCCCACTGAATCGTAGACGACGTCGACGCCACGGCCACCAGTGAGGCGTTTGATCTCCGGCTGAAAATCCTGCTGCGTATAAAGAATGACCTCATCGCATCCGGCCTGCCGTGCGAGAACGGCCTTGGCTTCGGTGGAAACCGTGCCAAAGACGCGGGCGCCGCGGAGCTTGGCCATCTGAACGATGAGCTGGCCGGTGCCTCCAGCTGCGGCGTGGACCAGCGCGGCGTCGCCCGGCTTCAACGGGAACGTCGAGTGCGTCAGATAGTGGGCGGTCATGCCTTGCAGCATGGCGGCAGCAGCGGTGGTGAAATCGATTCCGGCGGGAATTTTGACCAGTTGCGCAGCGGCGACCACGGCGAACTCAGCGTAGGAGCCGCGCGTCATGGCCCAGGCCACGCGATCGCCGATGGCCACTTCGGTAACGTCCGGCGCGATGGCCTCCACCGTGCCGGCGCCTTCATTTCCAAGGACGATGGGCGTCGGCGCTTTGTACAGTCCGGTACGGAAATAGATGTCGATGAAGTTGACACCCGAAGCGGCAACTTTCACGCGGGCCTGTCCGGGGCCGGGCTCGGGAGTGGGGATATCGGCGTATTTCAGTTGCTCCGGACCGCCGCATTGTTCGACGAACACTGCTTTCATGAGATGCGCCTTTCAGCCGGCCGCAATGCTCTTCTAAGATGCACAGCCGACGCGTAGAGAATCAGATAAAGAACGGTGAACGGAAAGGCCGCCAGTCGCGCAAGCGTGGAGACGGCGCTGGCGCCTGTGAGGCCGGCGCGATAGAGGACGAAGTGCCGGATGGTTTTTCGATGTGTCCAATCGAGCCAGAAATAATCGAGATTTTCGTTAATGACCAGAGCCTTGGCGGGAAGGCGGAGGGCGATCGCCCATTTCCACTTGGTCATAATCGGCTCGGCCGAGCAGAGCAGGCCGGCCACCGTATATCCGTTGGCCGCCAGTTCCGCGAACAAACGCTTGCGCGCCGGCCTGCCCGCGTAATCGGTGACGCGATAGACGCGGCCGCGATCCTCGAGATATCCCGCGGGAACGCCGGCGTAGCAGGTGACCAGGTCGATCGAGAGATCCTCACCGTAGAGTTGGTAGAGGCCGGGGAGCAGGTCCTCGAAGCGTTCGCGCGAGCCGCTTTCGATCAGCAGGATGCGTGTGAACGGTGGGGTCTTGCGTGTGAACAGGCCTCGCAAATGTCTATTGTACGCCGAAGCCCGCTGCCCATGCGACAGTATTGGGCCGGTAAATCAATGACCGAACATCGCGGCGATGTCGCGGCTGCCTTGGAGCCCGTGCAGAATCAGCATTGCGCCACTTTGTACGATGCGGTGAATGACGATGTAATCGTCCGCGGTGAAGCTGCGTAAGCCCGGGCGCCGATCCTCGTCACGGCGGCGTACCGGATACGGATCCCGGGCCTGGATCCAGAAACACTTGGGTGATGCGCTCCACTACGCGAGCGGCAATTTCCGTGCTGCCGCTCCCTCGGGCGATGTGAACCCAGATGGTGTCGAGCTCGGCTTCCGCCTCGGGCGAAAGACGAAACCCGCTCCTTAGCGGGGAAATTGCTCAGCAGAAAGCCGCTCCAAGCCGCGCCGCTTGATGTCGCGGGCTAGTTGTTTCGCTTCCTCCCGCGTCGTGATCGTCCGGCCTTCGCCGCGCACGAGAGAAGCCTCCGCCTCATCGACTCGGGCCAATATCTCCAGTCGCCGGCGCTCGCGTTCTTCCCAAAGCAACATGGCTTGCTGCACCGCATCTTCCTCTCGATGGAGCCGGCCAGTTGAGAGGGCCTCGCGGATAAACGCTTCCCGATCCGGGGTCGGATGCGATTCCATACGCCTTCAGCGTAGGGCGCGGCAACGCAGGTGTAAAGCGCGGCTTCGCTGCCTTCGGGGTGTAATACCCTGCGGAAAATAAAACGGGAATGGCCATCCGGCTCGGGCAGTGCATATTGCTAACGCCGGATCGCTATAATGTGCTCAGATGAAATCTTACGTTTTCCCGATCGTTATTGAGGCGGACGAGGACGCTTGGCGCGCCTACATCCCCGACCTTGAAGACAAGGGCGGAGCGACGTGGGGACGAACGCGGGACGAGGCGCTCAAGAACATTCAGGAAGTGGCCCAGATGGTGATCGAGTCACTGCTGGAAGATGGGGACCCGTTGCCTGCGAGCGTGATAGTCCGCGACCAGCCGGTCGTGGCCGTTATGTTGTGAGTATCGATTACTCGCGGCTGCGCTCGATCACGGCTCGCCGGCTGGATGCCGCCCTACCGGCGGATGGCTTTTCGCCGCATCGCCAAAAGGGAAGTCATCGCCATTACTTGCACTCGGACGGCCGCCGCGCCACGCTCTCGTTTCATCACTCCTCCGGCACGTTTCCCCTGGAACGCTTCGAAGCATTATTGAAATGCAGGCGCGCTGGTCATCCGCTGATTTGGAACGGCTCGGCTTGCTCTAAACGCCGATTTCAGGTTGTTCGTCTTTTCTTGCTTAATGGCTTCCGCCCGATCCGTTCCGCCAAGGTTGGTTTTGTCCGTTGCAGCGCTTCAGGTTTTCTGGCACGGACCGGCGGCGTTGCAGTTAGTTTCGACCGGTCCTGCCGCGACAGCGCGCGTACTTCAGCGAACTCTACTTCGACAGCTCTCAAAATTCCGATCAAATTCCGATAGGTCGGATTTCCAGCCGGCGATAACATCCGGTAGACGCTCTCCCTGCTGATACCCGCTCTCTCGGCAACGTTTGCTATCTGACGCGCTTCTGCGACATCCCGAAGCGCAAGAAGAAACATCTCTTCAGAGTCCCCCAGCGCGGCGTTCAAATAGTGAGCCGTTTCGACGGGATCTCTTAAATCCTCCAGCAGTGCGCTGCGGTAATCGGTTGATCGTTTAGGCATTGTAGTCCCGCCAGTGCTCTCTTGCTCTCGCAATGTCCCGGTCCTGGGAATCCTTATCGCCGCCCGCCAAGAGGATGATTGAATTTCCATCCTCCCCGAAATAGACGCGATAACCTGGACCGAAGTTAATTTTTAATTCATGGACTCCGGCGCCGATCGATTTGCAGTTCAAAAAAATTCCGCTTCGAAGGCGGTTCAGTCGTGAACGAACAACGCCGCGGCCTCGGGCGTCCCGCATTGACCGCAACCATTGTAGAAATGGCTCGCCGCCCTCGTCGGTCCGATAGATGCGCAAAATTCGAGGCGTCGCTTCCAAGTAGTCCTTAGGCGCCTCCTCATGTGATATTTATATCACAAATGTGGCGGCTGGGCGAATCCTGACTACACGCCCCAGCAGTAGTCTTCCACCGGGTGTCCGGCGGTTTCGTCGCCGGCGGTGATGCGCATCAGCTCCAGGCGGATGGCGTCGACCAGGGCTAGCCAGCTTGCCTCTATCACGTTTTCCGACACGCCCACCGTGGCCCAACTCCGGCGATGATCGGACCACTCCACCAGCACGCGCACCTTCGCCGCCGTGCCCTTGCCGTCGAGCACGCGCACTTTATAGTCTGTGAGGCGCACGTCGGCGATGGCGGGATAGAGCGGCGCGAGGCATTGGCGCAGGCACAGGTCCAGCGCGTTCACCGGGCCGTGGCCGCTGGTGGTGGCCGACAACACGTTTTCCTGCGCCTTTAGGGTGACGGTGGCGCTGGTTTGGGTGCCGACCGGCCCCGAGAGCCGCGTGGTGACCTCGAAATTGACGACATCGAAGAACTGCACGCCGGGGTTGAGCGCCTGGCGGACCAGCAGCTCGAAGGTGCCTTCGGCGGATTCCACATCGTAGCCCTGAAACTCCATCTGCTTGACGCGCTCGAGCAGTTCGCGGCGGCCTTCTTCGGTGAGGCGGTCGGCCAATCCATGCTGCTTCAGTTTGTAGAGCACGTTGCCGCGGCCGGAGAGATCGCTCAGCAAAACCCGCTGGCGGTTGCCTACAGTCTCGGGGCGCACATGCTCGTACGTAGCCGAATCTTTCAGCACCGCGCTGACGTGAATGCCGCCCTTATGCGCGAAGGCGCTTTGCCCAACGTAAGGCTGGTCGCGGCGCAGCGGTAAATTGGCCAGCTCGGCGATGAAGCGCGCGACGCTCGACAGATTGGCGAGATTCTCACGGCCGATGGTGGAATGGCCGAGTTTCAGTTCCAGGTTGGCGATAATGGAGCCTAAGTTAGCGTTGCCGCAGCGCTCGCCGTAACCGTTGATGCAGCCCTGCACGTGCGTGACGCCGGTTTCGATAGCGGCCAGCGCGTTGGCCACCGCGACGTCGGAATCGTTATGCGGATGAATGCCGAGAACTCCGTCGAAACGGCGGCGCACTTCGGCGCAAATTTCGGCCAGGCGGCCGGTGATGGTGCCGCCGTTGGTGTCGCACAGGCATAGCACATCGGCGCCGGCTTCCTTGGCCGCCTCGAGCGTGCGCAGCGCGAAATCCGCGTTGGCATGGTACCCGTCGAAAAAATGCTCCGCGTCGTAGACGACCTCTTTACCATGGGATTTCAGAAATGCGACAGTCTCCGAAATCAGCCCGAGATTTTCCTGCTCTGTGATGCCGAGCGCGCGGTGGACGTGGAAATCCCAGCTCTTGCCAAAGATGGCGATGGCAGGAGTGCCGGCCTCGGCCAGGGCGCGGACGCTGGGGTCCTTATCGACGGCGTTGCGCGCAAAACGCGTGGCCCCGAACGCCGTCAGCCGCGCGTGTTTCAGGTCCAGCTCTTCTTTGGCGCGGGCGAAGAACTCTTTGTCCTTGGGATTCGAGCCGGGCCA
>JBDTAT010000798.1:0-7130 GCA_039924505.1 Bryobacteraceae bacterium | reverse complement strand
TTCGGCCTGGCGCTCCAGCAACTGGGCCTGGCGCACCTTGCTGCGCGTCGCTCCCCAGTTCCAGACCGGAACGGTGACGGTGCCTTGGACGGCCGAGCCTAGATTCTGCCGGTCGCCAGGTCCGCGGATGCCGAACACGTTGGCGTCTATTCCATAAAAGTAGTCGATGGCCAGGGACGGATAATATGCGCCGCGCGCGGAGTTGATTCCGTGCTTGGCCTGCACGACGCCGGCCTCGGCCGCGCGGATATCCGGATTATTGGTGGAGGAGCCGGCGCGAACGTCGCCGGGCGCAGGGAGCGGCTCGGCGGATTGCAGATCGTCAACCAGCTCGAAGGGCTGATCGATGTCGGGAAAAAGGAGAACGGCGACGGCCAGCTTCGCCTTCTGTAGAGCGGTGGCGGCATCCATCAGGTCGCGCTGGCGCTGACTGAGTTGTAATTGCGCTTTGATAACATCGGACCGGGCGACCTCGCCGCCGCGCTGCTGCTTTTGTGTGATGTCGAAAAATGTTTGAGCCTCCGCCACGCTGCGTTTCGCGTTGGCAAGATGCCGTTCGGCCGCGATCTGGGCGTAATAGTCCTGTACGACGGTGGTGACCAATCCGCGCGCGGCAACGTCGCGTTTGGCCTGCGCCACGGCCTCGGCCGCAATCGTCTTGCGGTAATCGGCGTTGCGGGTGGCGGAGAACAGGTCGGCATGCACGGTGGCCTGTTCGTTATAAACATGGACGCCGTCATTGGCGACAAAAACTCCCGACGGTGTAAGGTTGCCCTGCGTATAAATGTATTGATTCAGGGCATTGAGCGTAGGAAAGAGCGCTGCCTTGGCCTGGACTTTGTCTTCGTGCGCCGAGGCAACGGCAATGGTTGCGGATTGAAATTGAAGATTGTAGGCCTTGGCCCGTTCGAGCGCATTGGAAAGGCTGATGGTAAGTGGCGCGGCGGCGGCCGGAGGGGTGGCGGGAACGCCGGATGGACTCTGCGCCGTGGCCGTTAATCCGATTGCAACAATTGCCGCAACGATCGCATATCGCATGACCCCGATAGTAAAGCACGTGAACCTGAAAATTCACCGAAAAGGACGCGGCGGGCTAAAATGTGAGGCGGGAGGCATGTCCTTGCACGGGCTGCCAGGTTTTCGCGACTGGGAGATTCGGCGCGCGTCGGGCAACCGCTCCCTCACGTGCCCAGAGGACGCCCAGGCTCGGAATGGCGGGCCGCAAGGCTCGGAATGGAAATTTTCGGAATGGGGGCGAGGATGAAGGCGGGGGCGGGAAACATGCGGATACTGGTGGTGGAAGACGATCCGCGGATCGCGGCGCTGCTCGGAGAAGGTTTATCCGAGGAGGGCCACACGGTGGCTATCGCGGCGGCGGGGCGGCAAGGCTGCGAAATGGCCGAAGGCGAGTCGTTCGACGTGATCATCCTGGACGTGATGCTGCCGGGAATGGACGGATTTTCCATCGCCAAGCGGCTGCGGACCGGCCGCAATCAGACACCCATTCTGATGCTGACGGCGCGCGATGCTCCGGCCGACATCGTGAAGGGCCTGGACCTGGGGGCCGACGATTATATTACCAAGCCATTCTCTTTTGACGTGCTATTTGCCCGCGTCCGGGCGGTGGGGCGCAGAGGGCCGATTCCGCAGCCAGTCTGCTTTCAAGTGGGGGATCTGAGGCTGAATGCGGGAACCCGTGAGGTAGGGCGAGGGAAGCGGCAAATCAACCTTACGCGCACGGAGTACGCAATTCTCGAACTGCTGATGAAGAATGCAGGGCAGGTAGTGATTCGCGACCGTTTGATCGAAAACGTGTGGGGAATGGATTCGGAGATCGAGGGAAATACGCTGGATGCGTTTGTGCGCCTGCTGCGCGCCAAGGTGGAAGGACCGGGAGAGGCGCGGCTGATACAAACGGTGCGCGGGGTCGGCTACTCCTTGCGGGAGGAGGCATCCTGATGCCGACGCTGTCCATTCGTCAACGCCTGACGGGTTGGTACGCGGTGGTGCTGGTGCTCGGCCTGTCTTTGTTCGGGGCGGGAATGTGGTTCGCGCTGCAGGAGCGCCTGATGGCGGGAACCGACGCGCGTCTGGCGCAGCGCATTCAAGGATTGCAAACGGTGATCGAAGTGGAAAGCGCGGGCCGGACGTGGAACCAACTGCGGGTGGAACTTTCCGAATTCGCGCGGGAAGTTCCGGACGGCGCGTTGATTCAACTACGGGACGCAAGCGGGAAGCGTATGCTGCCGATCCAGGGCGACTCGAATTTTGTACAGGCTTCGTTCTCCTCCAAGCCGGAATACAGCACAGTGAACCGCAACGGCGGCTGGTATCGAATCCTGACGGCCCGCATCGGCTACGGGGGCCAAACGTACGACGCGCTGGTGGCCAGTTCGCTCGACGAGGTGCAGTCGGTGATGGGAGAGCTGCGAAATCTTTTGCTGCTGATGGTGCCGGTGGTGCTGGCGATCGCCTGTTGGGGAGGCTACTGGATCAGCGGGCGCGCGCTGCGGCCGGTGGACGAGATCACGCGCGTGGCCCGGTCGATCAGCGTTCAGAATCTGTCGCACCGGCTGCGGGTGCCGCAAACCGGCGACGAGCTGCAGAGAATGTCGGAGACCTGGAACGAGGTGCTGGAGCGGCTGGACGGCGCGATCCAGCGGATAAGGCAGTTCACCGCGGATGCATCGCACGAATTGCGGACGCCGATGTCGCTGATTCGCGCGACGTCGGAGTTGGCGTTGCGGCGGGAGCGGACGCCGGAAGAATACCGGAAGTCGCTGCGCAATATCGAAGTGGAAGCGAAGCGGATGACGGACCTGACGGAGTCGCTTTTGAGGCTGGCGCGCGCGGACGCCGGGGTGTTTGAAATGCCGCTATCGGAGACGGACTTGAACCAGATTGTCACCGAAGTAGTACAGCACAACGCCGACATCGCCGGAGCGAAGGGATTGGCGCTGACGGCGGAGCTAACCGGAAAACCGGCGCTGGTGACCGCCAATGAGGCGGGCATACGGCGGTTGCTGCTGATCCTGACGGATAACGCGTTAAAGCACACCCACACGGGCGGGGCCGTGACCATTTCCACGATTTCGAGCGGCGATGAATTGATGCTTGCCGTCCGGGATACGGGCGATGGAATTCCGGCTGAGGCGCTGCCGCACGTGTTCGAACGATTCTTTCGCGTGGACACGGCCCGGGGCAGCGGCTCCGGAGTGGGCCTGGGGCTCTCGATCGCGCAAGCGATAGCGCACGCGCATGGGGCCGAGATCAAGGCCGAAAGCCAACCCGGAGCGGGGGCGCGGTTTTCACTTTGCTTTAAAATGTAAGTTCATTTGATGAGCACGCGCGCGGAGAGCGGCGCTGAACGGATCTGCCTATTAGAACATCAGCTTCAAGCCGAACTGCAAAATACGGGGACTGCCCACGCCCGTAATCTTTCCAAAACTGCCCGTGCCTACCGAGGTTCCCGGATTATTGAAATTGACGTTATTAAATAGGTTGAAGAATTCAGCGCGGAATTGCAGCCGCATCTTTTCGACGAGGTTGAAATTTTTCATCGCGGCGAAATCCTGATTGAAGAGGCGCGGGCCGTAGAGAGCGTTGCGCGGCGAATTGCCGAAAGTGCCGACGGCGTTCCTGGCGAACAGCGACGTGTTGAAATATTTTAAGATTTCTTGAGCGTGGGACTGGCCGCTCAGCACGGCTTGCGCAATCGAGGCGCCGGTGAAATCGGCGCGGTCGCTTCCAACTGCGCTGAAGGAGTTGTCTACTCCGCTCGCAATCGTGAACGGGAAACCATTCTGCCAGGTTGTGATTCCGGTCAGCTCCCAGCCGTTGACGGCAATTCCGGCCGGTCCGTTGACCAGATGCGGCGTCTCCCACACCGCTGAAAAGTGGAAGACATTCGGAACATTCGTGTTCGCGATGCCCCAGTTGTAGGCGTTGTTAAACGGATTGGTGAAATTCTCGTCGTCTTCCAGCTTGGAGTAGGTGTAGTTGGCGCGCAAGGAAAAACCGCGGCTGAACCGTTTTTCGATGTCCACCTGAAGCGACTCGTACCGTGAGACCAAATCCACAGGGTAAGCGAGCGCCGAGCCGAAGTTCGGATTGATGCGGCGGGATTGCGTATTGGCTTCCGTGGATTGGCCGGGCACATAAATCGCTGGATTGATCTGCAGGCGTCCCACGGCATTACTGGACAGGTGATATCCGGCGTTGGCAACGTAGCCGGTGGTGAACAGCCAGTCCTTGCCAAGCTGCCGTTGCACGAACAGGTTCCAGGTGGCCACGGTGGGCAGATAATACTGCGTGGGGAACACTCCGCCAAGAGTTACCGGAAGCGTGTAGGCGGCGGTGGACGCGGGAACGGCGCCGCCTCCAAACTGCGCCGGGAACGGGTTCACGATACCCGCGCTTTGCCACGGATTCTGGAAATTGACATCGGTCAGAGTGAAGACGGGGGCGAACGGGGCGACGCTGGTGAAATTGTTAATCTGGTCGGTATTCGGCAGCGTGTAATACAAACCCGCGCCGCCACGAATCACGGTGTTCTGGCCCAGGCGGTACGCAAATCCCAAACGGGGAGCGAAATTTCCGGTAATGCCGTGCGTTCCGCCCGAAGGGCATCCAGAATCACCTGCGTAGACCAATCCGGCGGGGGCATTCGGATAACGCTGCGATTTTTGGCCCGGCAGGTAGCAGGGAATCCGGTTCTCCGAATCGGTATAGGGGAAGTAGGGATCCCAGCGGACGCCGAGATTGAGGGTCAGTTTTTGATTGACGCGCCAGTTATCCTGCGCGAAGAGACTGCCCTCCAGGCCGCTGTAGTTGTAATAGACGCCCGCGTCCTGAGTATAGGTAGAGACTTGCCCCAGCATGTAATCGGCGAGATTCGACCCGGAAAGCGCGTTGGAGAAGACGATGTCGGGCGTCTGTTCGTAGGTGTTGGCTTGCGGCGTTCCCAAATGATTGATCTCGCCGCCGAAATGAAATTCATGCGCTCCCTTTTGCCAGGTTGCAATTTCGCGGATGCGCCAATCGTTGCGGTCAAAAACGCCGGGGTGTCCGGATTCGATGTAAAAGTATCCGTTCACGCCGACCTCTTCCATCGCGGGCGGACCGCTGGGCACGGCAATATTGATGCCGGCATCGGTAAAGCCGAACGGTGCGCCGGAAAGACTGGCGCCAATGGAGCGGTCGTAGCTGAACCACGTGCTGAACAGCAGCGCCGGCGATTGCGTGTAGGTGTCGTTGATCGATATTGTCTGCACGCGCGCCGAATTGCCATTGCCGTCGGTTGCCAGGACATTCGCTTTACCCGCGGCCAAATCCGATGGTTGAGTGTAGTTGGTATAAAAATACCGGCCGCTCAGTTGGTTCTTGCCGGTGATGTAATCGATCTTCGGCATGAACTGATTGTCGGTGGTGCGCGCGGTAGGCCCCAGATACGTCAGTTGTCCGTTCGGGCCGTTCGGCAAGGGAATGTGTTGCAGGAAATACAGCGCCGGTGCGCTCAACCGGCCTACGGGAATTTGATTATTGGGGAACGGAGTATTGGTTAAGGGATCGACCAGTTGGGTGGAAACCGCTGAAAAGTCTCCCGTTCGTTCCGCTGCCGTGGGGACGAACGAAACGGCTCCGGAAGGCGCGCTGGTGGCGCGCGTGCCTTGGTAGGTGAAGAAGAAAAATAGTTTGTTTTTGAGAATCGGCCCACCCACGGTTCCCCCGAATTGGTTTCGCTTCAGCGTATCCTGCGTGGGCGCGAAGAACGTCCGGGCGTTTAAATCGCCATTGCGCAGAAACTCGAACAGGTCGCCGTGGTACTCATTGGTGCCGGACTTGGTGACGACGTTTACGACCACCGCGGAATTGCCGTACTCGGCCGACATGTTGGCGGATTGGGCGCTGAACTCCTGAATCGCATCGGGATTGGGAAATGGCAGATTGATGTTGAGGTAGTTGTCGTTGTGATCCCCGCCATCCATCTGGTAATTGACGTTACCCGGACCTCCGCCGTTTACGGCTGCAAACTGCGCGCCGGGATACACGCCTCCCTGACAGTTATATCCGCAGTATTTGCTGGAGGCGTCGTAGGTTCCCGGAACCAGAAACAGCAGCGATTGCGCCTGGCGCCCGTTGAGCGGGAGGTCGATAATTCGCTTCTGATCCACCAACTGCGATACCGTGGAGGTTTGCGTCGGCAATATCGCCGCGTCGGCCGAGACATTCACTTGTTGATTGACCGCCCCAAGCTTCAGAGCCACATTTTGTGTCGCCGACTGGCTGACGTTCAGAGTGATTCCCTCCTGCGCATAGCGTGAGAATCCCTCCTTTTCGACAATCAAGCGGTAGGCGCCAACCGGCAAAATCGGGAATAGATAAGCCCCGTCATTCGCGGTTGAAGCACTGCGGGTCAGGTCGGTGTTCATATTTTGAACCGTAACCTTCGCTCCGGGCACGGCGCTGCCGCTGGCGTCGGTAATCGTGCCGCCGAGAGTTGCGGTGGTGAATTGCGCCATCAGCGGCGGAATCCCTGTCAGAAGCACAAAGGCAAAAATCGACATCACCACAATGGGCGCGGGCCCGCAGCGCGCTAGCGGCCACGCAAATGGGTAGTGCGGGCAGGTGTCCGTCGCGCGCAAGCTGGCTGAGGCAATAACAGCGTGAGATCGCATGGATGTGCTCCTTGGATGCGCGTGCTAAAGGACGAACCACCTGTCATAAGCGAATCCAGTACGCTATGACGCTCCGCACCGGGGGCTAAGCGCTCCACTGGTACCTTACACCGGGACGTATAGGACTGTCAATGGAGTTTCACGTGCCAGAAACCGTTCTAGTGAGTAGAACAGACAGACCACAACGGGGCGTATCCCGATTGGGGGAACCAACCTCTCCGTGGGAGCGCGATAGGCGCTTCACAGTAGAAAGGTCCGGGCGCGCGCGCTTCAAGATGCGCGATATCGTTGCATGCCACCCGCGCACCCACGCAGATCGCGCCGAATTCCGGCCTCTACTTGATGGAATTGCCCATCCAATTGCTCAAAATCTGCCGGATGATCGAGAGGAGAGTCGTCTCTCTATTGTTTTATTGTTCTACGCGAAAGCCAACCCGGCGCCGGCGCGCGGTT
>JBDTAT010000797.1:0-3124 GCA_039924505.1 Bryobacteraceae bacterium | reverse complement strand
ACGCCGGAAAATATTTTCCGCGTCTATAATAGCGTCGTCGACCACTTCGCCGATCGCAATCGCCAAGCCGCCGAGGGTGAGCGTGTTCAGGCTTTGGCCGGTTGCGTCCAGCAAAATGATGCTGGTGAGCAGCGACAACGGAATCGCCGTCAGCGAGATGACTGCCACGCGCATATTCATGAGGAACAGCATCAGAACGATGGCGACCAGGCAGGCGCCGATCGCGAGCGACATGCCGATATTGTGGATGGCGGCGGCGATGAAGTTGGCCGGGCGGAACAGATCCGGGTAGAGACGCACGTGGGCGTTGGCGAGAGCGGGCTTCAAGTCGTCGAGAGCTTTTCCGATGGCCGTTGTCACTTCAACGGTATTGGCGCGGTATTGCGCGCTGATCAGAATCAGGATACCCGGCTTCCCCATAATCGTCGCGTCGCCAATGCGGGGTTCGCCGGCGTCGGCGAGATGAGCTAGCTCGCTGAGCAGCACCGGACGGCCGTTATACGACGCAACCACGGTCTGGCCGAGCTGCGCGGGCGTGAGCGCCTGCCCGTGCGCCTGCACGACCACACGCTGCGAGGGAGTTTCGATGAAACCGGCGCCGCGGATGCCGGTGGAATTGCGCGCCGCGGCGACCACGTTAGCGAGCGAGAGATGGAACGCCGCCAGCCGGCCGGGAATCGCCTGTACCTGAAGCTGCCGGACCTGGCCGCCGAAGATACCAAGACGCGCGACGCCCGGGACGCCGAGCAGACGGGGGCGCATGGTCCAATCGGCGAATGTGCGAAGATCCATCGGAGACAGTGTTTCGGAGGTGAGACCGATGATCAGCGTAAGGCTGGTAGCGCCGATCAGCGGCTCCATGGTCGGCGCCTGAACCCCTTGCGGCAGCGTCTGGGCCGCCTCCGTCAGGCGCTCGCTTACCAATTGGCGGGCGCGGTAGATGTCGGTGCGGTCGGTGAAGATCGCGGTGGCGACGCTCAATCCCTGAATGGATTCGGAGCGGATGGAGACCAGGTTCGGCGTGCCGTTGAGCGCCGATTCAATGGGGCGCGTGACAAGTTGCTCGACATCCTGCGGCGAAAGGCCGGGCGCCTCCGTCTGAACGACGACCTGCGGCGGCGCGAACTCCGGATAGACATCGTACTTGGCGTGAATGGCGGAGTAGATTCCGGCGCCCATCAGCACGGCGGCCAGCGCTACCACAACCCCTCGGCGGCGCAACGCCAGCGCGACAATCGCGGTCAGCATGACGGTTAATTGCCCTCGTCCTCGGAAGGCAGCACGGAACGAAACTCTTCGGAGAGCAGAGCCTGCGCGCCCCTGACAACCAGCTTGCCGCCGGGTTGAAAGCCGCTTCCGGCGAAGTAGCCGCCCGTGACCGGTGCGCCGGTGGAAACTTCGCGGCGCGTGAATTGGTCGGCGCCGGTTTGCACGTAGGCCCAGGTCCGGCCCTGATAGCGGACGATAGCGTCGAACGGGATAAGAACGCCGGCGGTCCCAGCTCCGGGAAGCAGCACATGAGCGGTGACGGAAACGCCCGGGCGAATTCCGAAGCGGGTGGTAGTGAGACGGAACAACAGCGGCGTTCCGGGCGCATGCGGATCGGCGGAGGGTGCGACGGCGAGACGCGTGGCTCTCAGCGGCGGAAGGTTTTCCGAGCCGGCGGGTACGATGTTGGCTTCGCGCACGGACGACGGCACGGAATCGCCTGGAAGCGAATCGACGCGGGCCAGCAGCATGTCGAGACGAGTCAGGCGAAGCAACGGGACGCCGGCTTCGACGGATTCACCGGGCGCCGCGAGTATTTCGACAACGTCGCCGGCGCGCGCGGTGGTCAGCGGCTCGAGCGAAGCCGCGCCCTGGTGATGGAGCGCGGATTCCAGCAGCGCGGCGGTCTGGCGGAGAGACGCAACCCGCGCCTGTGCGGATTTCGACCGGGATTCGGCCTCTTGCACTACCTGGTCCGAAACATTCTTGTTGTCTTCGTTGAGAGTGCGGGCGCGTTGGTACGCAGCCTCCGCAACCGTTTCAGCGGCGGTGGCGGCATCCAGATCGGCGCGCGCGGCGGCAAGCTGACTGGTTAGGCCGAGACGTTCACTGGGGCTGAACCGTGGCTGGATCGCGCCGACGGACGTACCGGCCTCGATGTGGGCGCCGATCTCGGGCCACGTGTGCGCGGGGTTCGCAGCCAGCGTGCCGGCGACGGGTGCGCGAACGACGAACGACGCGGCGGGGTCCTCCTCCAGTTGCCCGTATGCAAGAATCTCCCCGGCGCGATGCGCGGCGGCGGCGGGCGTCGTCTGTAAGCCGGCGCGCGCCTGCAGACCGGCATCGAGAGTAAGAACGGATTCGCCTTGCGCGTTCCGCATGACACTGGCGGGCTTCGCGGCGGGGCTCGGGTTATCGTTATCGCGATCGTGAAAGGAACAGGCGCTAAGCAGAAGCGACAACACGAGCGTCAGGGTTAGCGTCGTGAACCCTGTCATCGGCCCGCATCCCGGCGCGCGGTTCGTTCCGGAGGGTCGGACAGGAGCGCACCGCCGTCAAGCGGCTGGCCGACCGAATCTTCGAGTGTACCCAGCGCTACCTGCGCGTTAGCCAGCGCATCGAGTTGCGCGCGTTCGGCGATGATGGTGGAGAGTTGCGCGGAAGTCAGCGTGAGGCGGTCGGCGGATCCCGCGGTGAGCGCGGCGTGTACTTCGGCCTGACGGTGAAGCTCGACAGCGGTGACACTCTGTGCAGAATGCCACTCTGTGATGGCGGACCGGTAGTTACCGAGCGACGATTCGATTTCGCCGAGCGCCTGGGCTTGCGCGGCCATCAGACGGGCGCCGGCCTGTGCGCGCGCTGCTTCGGCTTCGGCAATGGGACCTTCGTTGCGCGCGAAGACGGGCAGGAAACTAAGACCGCCACTGAGTAGGTAGGCAGGAAATCCTTCTTGAAACGCGTAGGACGGCCCGAGGTGAATATCGGGATAGCGGCGCGCCATTTCCAGGCGTACACGGGCATCGGCGGCTGCATATTCGACGACGATGCGGCGGACGTTGGCGCGGTTAATGAGCCCGGCGCGCTCGATCTGCTTCAGCGGAAGACGTTCGCTATCTGGAGGCCGATCGAATTGCGC
>JBDTAT010000796.1:0-4300 GCA_039924505.1 Bryobacteraceae bacterium | reverse complement strand
CCCAGCGTGACATTGAATGCCGGGAATCCGTGCGCGAAATTGGTGGTGCCGTCCAGCGGATCCACGTACCAGCAATATTCCGACGCGCTGCGGTGGCCTCCGCCCTCCTCGGCGACGATATTGTGGTCCGGGAACAAAGCGCGCAGCCGTTCCACCACCAGCTTTTCCGATGCGCGGTCGGCCGCGGTCACCAAGTCGAACTCGCCTTTCAGTTCGAAGCCGATGTGGCGTTCCAGGAAATCGGTTAAGAGCGCGCCGGCCTCCTGGGCAATCTCAATGCTCGATTCCAGATAGGACGCCAATCGTCAGCCCTTGTTTTCGTAAAGATATTTGATGTCGTGTTTGAACAAAAACAGATTTGGCCCGTTTTCCCGCGTGATGCGGATGAAGGTCGCGTCGTAGAACTCCACCCACCCATTTACTTCCTCGTTGTTACTGAGTCGAACCGTGATCCGGATCTTGCTGTCGATCAGATGGCGCAGGTACCGAACCTCCTCGAACGTTTGTTCGGGAGCGCGCACCTTCGATGTTGTTGCCCCTTTTGACGCCAAGCGGAAACTCCTTAGGAGCGCAAAGAGTGCGGCGCCCACCACCAGACCAGCCAAGAGCTATTTCGCGCCGCAGTCGGTTTTGCGCGGTTCCTCAATCGTTCAGCGGTCTGCCTCTCCATAATAACCAGTGCGCGTCACCGCGCGCAAATTCGGGCCATCGACGGTGAGGTGAATGGGACGGAAGCGGTCCTTGCTGTAGGGCAGGTTTTTCGGGTAATAACCAATCAGATATTGCGTGCGCAGATCGCGCAGAATGTCGCTAAATGCCCGGTCGAGCTGCGCGCCCACCGATGGCGCGAACACTCGGCCGCCCGTGCCTTGTGAGAGCGTCGTCAGCGCGTTCTCACCGCCAATGTTGCGCCCGGCGTCGTTGGTAATCGGCACCACCAGGATGGGATAGAGCACAACGTCGGCATTCTGGCACGCCTCAAGCGCCGCGTGATAGCTGGTGGAGCTGGTTGTGTCGCCGCCGTCCGTGACCACCACGATCACGTGGCGGCCGTCCCGGTTTTCCAGGTTGTGGGATGCCAGAAACAGCGCGTCGTAAAGCGACGTGCCGCCGTCGGAGCGCAATTGCCGCAGCGCCTGTTCGAGCGAGGCAATGCGGCGCGTGAAGCCCCGCACCTGATTCACTTCCCAATTGAAACTGTAGAGCGCCGCCGCATCGGCCGGGTTGCCTTCGCCCACCAGTGCGCGGAAGAAGCGGGCCACCGAGTCGGTTTCATACTTCAGATCCTTGCCCGTGGAACCGCTCGTATCCACCAGCACGGATACCGAAAGCGGCACTTCGCTGTGCCGCTCGAACACGCTGATCTCTTGCGCCACGCCGCTATCGAAAACCTGAAAATCGCTTTTCATCAAGCCGGTAACAGGTTGGCCATGGCTATCCTTGACGGTCGCCAGCAAGTGAACCAGCCGCACGTTCACTCGAATCACGGGCGACGATTGTGTGCACGCCGGCAACGCCACCGCCAGAGCGCCGATGCCTAGCGAAAGCCTCGCCAGCATCGCCGTTTTCCAGCGGCAGTAATCGCGGACTCGTCCCAGGCGCCCTCCACCCAAACTTCGCCGTCGACGAAATATTCCTTCTTCCAGATTGGCACCAGGCGCTTCAGCCTGTCGATAGCCTCAAGCGATGCTTCGAACGCCGGCCGCCGGTGCGGCGCGGTGACCACGATGACCACGCTGGCTTCGCCTACTTTCAACCGGCCCAGGCGATGCACTATCGCGATGCGGCCGATGGCGTACGCCCCCGCCAGCGCACGTCCGATCTCCGCCATCGTTTTCACCGCCATCGCTTCATAGCATTCGTAATTTAGCGACTCGGTCTGGCGGCCCTTGCTATTGTTTCGTGTGACGCCTTCAAAGCACACGACCGCTCCATCTTCACCCCGAACGAGGCGCGCCACCATCGCCCGCGCGTCAATCGGCTGCCGCGTCAAGGCATAAAAGTTGCCTTCCGCTTCGTCGTGAATCTCGTGCGTGTAGACGTCCGAGCCGCCGCTCACCGGAGGAAGGAACGCTACTTCGTCGCCATCGAAAACCGGCGCATCGGGCGCGGCAAATTCCTGGTTGCGCGCCAGCACGATGCTCGGCGCTAACTCCCGCAAGCGTGGAAACCGGGCGGCGTAATGCTCGAAAACCGCCGCCAGGCTTCCGCCGCCGGCCAGCTCCAGTTTGTCTTCGGAGACGCCGGTTATATCTTTTAACATTCCGAAAAACAGCACGCGGATGCGCACAATAGTGTCATAGTAACAGACGGGCGCTCCGCGCCTGGGTTACAAAAGAGGCAACTCGCCGGAGGCGCCCGCGGAATTTCCACATGACCGAACATGAAACCCGGATACGGGTGCGCTATTCGGAAACCGACCAGATGGGAGTGGTGTACCATGCGAACTACCTGATCTGGATGGAGCTCGGCCGCGTGGAATACTGCCGCGCGGCTGGACTTCGCTACCGCGATATGGAACGGGAGGACGGCGTGCTGCTCGCCGTCGTGGAGGCGCAGTGCCGCTACTCGTCCCCCGCGCACTATGACGATGAGGTGATCGTTAAGACCTGGATCGGCGAAACGCACGCGCGCATGGTCCGCTTCCGCTACGAAATGCGCGAGGCCGTCTCCCGCCGCATTCTGGCCAGCGGCCAGACCCGGCACATCTTCTGCCGCCGCAACATGAAGCCCACCAAGCTGCCCGAAAAATACTGGCCTTATTTCGGAATCGAGTAAACCCCCAACGCGATCGGCGGGCGCCGCGCTCCGTCTCGGGCGCGTTACTCCATAATCCGGGCGGCATTGTGTCAAGGCATTGAGCCGGCCGGATCGTTGTGATGCTACACTAGCAGAGAATAAGATTCGTTCGAAATAAGAATTAGGAGCCGACTCGCTCAAGGATGCTGCTCGCCAGGGAATTCATCGGGTATTTATCCCGCCAATTGGTTCGCCGGCTGAGCCCCCAGGTCATTGAGACCAACGATCCTCAGGCCGCCGCCGGTGTCATCGCCGGCGTTATCGAAGAGGATTTGGCCATCGAAGACCGCTTGAACGACGAGGTCCGCGATCTGCTGTCGCAGTACAGCGAGTACATGCGCCGGGAAAGCGTCAGCTACCAGGACATGTTCCGCCGGATCAAGAATACGCTGATCTCCCAGCGCAAAGTGATCCGCGCCGCCGGGCGCGACACCGGCGACCACATGAAGTTGTCCCGCGACAAGATTAACGACATCTCGCACAAAATCGTCACCCACATCCGGAAAGCCCGGGAATTCCGCCTGAAGCGCGATCCCAACGACGTCCGGCTGGAGGTGGTGAAGTGCATGACGGACATTCTGCAGACCGAGGAGAAGGTCGACAAAGCCGCGCGGACGAAGATCCGCACCCAGAAGCGCGACATTGGCGAAGGCACTGAGGAGTGGGACCTGCTGCACAAGCGCTACTACGCCGAGGAGCTGAAAAAGTTGGGCATCGATCTGACGCGATGAGCGCCGCCGTCGTGGTGGTGGTGGGCAGTCTCAACATGGATTTCGTGGTGCGGGTGGAACATCTGCCCGCCCCCGGCGAGACGGTCCTCGGCCGCGATTTCCTGATGATCCCTGGCGGCAAAGGAGCGAACCAAGCCTGCGCGGCCGGGAAATTGGGCGGCGCTCATGTGCGCACCCGCATGATCGGTCGCGTCGGCGCCGACGTATTCGCCGACCGTCTGAAAGCCAGCCTCTCCGCCGCGGGAGTGGATGTGGGCGCCGTTCATGCGGCGCGATCGCAGCCGACCGGCGTAGCGCTGATCTGGGTGGATCGTGCGGGACAAAATTCCATCGTCGTGGCATCCGGCGCTAATCTCGCGCTCGCGGCTTCCGATGTGGAGGCCATGCGCGGCGTCCTGCGCGGCGCGCGGTTTGCGCTGTTTCAATTGGAGACTCCGCTCGATACTGTAATGGCCGCGTTGAAGCTGGCTCGCGAAGAAGGCGCGCGGACCATTCTCGATCCCGCTCCAGCGCGGTTCCTGCCGTCCGAATTGCTCAAACTCGTGGACGTGCTCACACCAAACGAGAGCGAAGCATCCATCCTATTGGGATCGACGCCGGGCCGCGTGACGCCTCACGAAGCTCCCGCCGTGGCTCGCGCACTGCTGGCGCTCGGGCCCGGGAGCGTCGTCTTGAAACTTGGGGAACTAGGTTGCGTCTACTCGGACGGCGTGCGTGAAGTGCCGATCCCGTCGTTTCCTGTGAAAGCCGTGGACACCACCGCGGCGGGC
>JBDTAT010000795.1:0-6565 GCA_039924505.1 Bryobacteraceae bacterium | reverse complement strand
TTGTAGCGTTCCTGTTCCTTGCCGGAAATCGTCTCGCGGCTCTGGCAGCGGCGGAGGTCGTTGTCGGCGCGCGCAACCGTGTGGCGGGCGCGCTCATAGCCGCGCTGGGCGACCATTGAGGGAGCGGAAACCAGCAGCAGCAGGCCGGCCGTCAATAAACAGAAAGAGAGATGAGCCTTCATACTTCCAAGTGTATCGAATCCGAGTGTATCGAAAACGCAAAGGGTGCGTCGCACGTCGCCGTACGCGTCGCGCCTATGCGCGCTGCCGCGGCGGCCGCTGGACAACTTTTTCCAGATTCGGCAGGAACCCGGCGAGGATTCCGATAGCGGGCAGGAAGGAACAGAGATGGTACACGAAGCCGATATTGGTGCGGTCGGCCAACGCGCCCAGGAACGCCGCTCCAATGCCGCCCATGCCAAACGCAAAGCCGAAGAAGAGACCGGAAATCATCCCCACCTTTCCCGGCACCAGTTCCTGCGCGTAAACCAGAATGGCCGAAAATGCCGACGCCAGAATCAGACCGATGACGACTGTCAAAATCGACGTCCAGAAAAGGTTGGCATACGGTAAAAGTAACGTGAACGGAAGAACTCCAAGAATCGACCACCAGATGACATGCTTGCGGCCGATCCGGTCTCCCACCGGACCGCCGATGATAGTTCCCGCCGCCACCGCTCCCAGGAAAATGAAAAGGAAAATCTGCGAGCGTTCCACTGACACGTGAAACTTGCTTATCAGATAAAACGTATAGTAACTGGTGAGGCTGGCCAGATAAAAGTACTTCGAAAAAATTAGAGCGATGAGAATTGCGATGGAGAGCGCGACCTTTTTCGGAGGCAGTAACGCGTGAGTCTCCGCGCCCGCGGCCGAGGATTTCTTTTTCGTCCGTTGGTGGTGTTTCGACCAGGAGCCGACGTTGGCCAGCAGCACAATGCCCAGCAGTGCGGCCAACGAAAACCACGCGATGCTTGCCTGGCCGCGCGGCAGCACGATGAAGGCTGCAAGCAGTGGACCGATGGCCGAGCCGGCATTGCCCCCCACCTGGAACAACGATTGTGCCAAGCCGTGCTGACCTCCCGACGCCATCCGCGCGACGCGCGACGATTCCGGATGAAACACGGCCGACCCCATCCCCACCAGCGCGGCGGCGGTCAGAAGCGTTGCGAATGTCGACGACACCGACAAGATGAGCAAGCCGCCGAGCGTAAATCCCATACCGGCCGTCAGCGAATACGGCTGAGGCCGCCGGTCCGTATACGATCCAATCAGCGGCTGCAGGATGGAGGCGGTTAGTTGATACGTTAGCGTGATGAGGCCGATCTGGCCAAAGTCCAGATGGAAC
Source organism: Bryobacteraceae bacterium (assembly GCA_039924505.1). GTDB lineage: Bacteria > Acidobacteriota > Terriglobia > Bryobacterales > Bryobacteraceae > JBDTAT01. Next base: position 5,220 of record JBDTAT010000795.1, on the reverse strand, counting down.
GAGACTTTCAGTAAGGGATAAATCGCCGGAATCAGCGATTGGACCATGTCGTTCAAGAGATGACAAAAGCTGATGGCCGCCAAAATGGTAAATACGGTTTTTTGTGCGCCGCCGGTCGAAGCACTCCCCGGCGCCACGCTGATTTTGGCTTCCATGGAAATTTCAGGCGGTCCCGAGCCGAGGCCGATTTCGACCGCCTTTTAACCAGCGTAATGGTTTTTAAGGCCGGTTCGCGATGGACGGTATACTCGGAGCATGGACCCAATTGTCGCGGCGGTGCTGGGTGAGTTGATGCGCTGGCTGCATATTTCTTCAGTGGTGGTGCTTCTGGGCGGAATTTTCTACGCGCGGTTAGCGTACGCCGGGGGCGGCGGAGTGGAGGCGCTGTCGCCGCGCTTCCGGCCGGTGATCTGGGGGACGCTGGTTACATTGATCGGATCGGGCCTCTACAATTTTTTCAGCAAGACCAGCTACCCGCCGCACTATCAGATGTGGTTTGGGATAAAGATGCTGCTGGTGCTGCACATTGTGGCGGCGCTCTTGCTGTTGACCAAGCCCGGAGTGAACGACGCCAAGCGCCTGCGTTCGATGACGGGAATCATTATTTCCGGTGCGGCCGTAGTAGCGGTTTCTGGCTGGCTGCGTTGGATTTCGCTGCATCCGGCGGTGCATTGACATGAACGAGGTTGGATATCGGGCGTTGCGCGAAGGCGTTGCGTGGGGCGATTTTTCGGGTCGGGGAAAGATCAAGCTGACGGGCGAGGACCGCGCGCGGCTGTTGCACGCGATGACGACCAACCACATCCAGCAGCTCAAGCCCGGCGATGGGTGTTACGCGTTCTTTCTGAACGCGCAAGGCCGCATCCTCGGTGACGCGAACGTGTTCTGTCTCCCGGATTACCTGCTGCTCGACACCGAGCCGGAATTGCGCGAAAAGCTGTATCGACATCTGGACAAGTTCATCATCGCGGACGACGTCGTGCCGGAGGATGCGACATTCGCCCTGGCGACCATCGCGGTGGAAGGCCCGAAATCGAGTGAGACGTTGGCGGCGATAGGCGCTCCGGCGCCCGCGGCCGAGTTCGCGATTGAGGGTTGGGGAATGCGGTTGATTGCTCGAACGAGCTATACCGGAGGGTCCGGCTACTACGTGTTCATTCCGGGGGAGGAAAAGGCCGCACTCGTGCGGGACTTGGAAGCCGCGGGCGCTGTCACCGCGGATGAAGCGGCGTTCCGCGTTGTGCGCCTGGAGCACGGCAAGCCGCGGTATGGCGAGGAAATCACGGAGCGGTATTTGGCGCAGGAAACCCAGCAGACTCACGCCCTGCACTTCCAGAAGGGCTGCTATTTAGGACAGGAGATCGTGGAGCGCGTCCGATCCCGCGGGCAGGTTCACCGCGTCTTGATGCCGCTGCATTTGGAGACTACCGAAGCGCCGTCGGCGGGGACAAAGCTTACGGCCGGTGAGCAGCCTGCGGCCGAAATCAGTTCCGCCATATACTCTCCCGCGTTAGGCAAGGTGGTCGCGCTAGCGTACGTTCGCCTCGACTTCGCAAAGCCGGGAACGAAGCTGGCATGGGGCAGCGTCGCGGCGGAAGTGCAAGCGGCGCCGTGTCCTCCGGCAGCGGCGTGTTGACGATGGCGTCCGGACCGGACGTTTATACAACGGGTCGTTGAATCCGGCATACTTGCCGCGCGCCCGCCACAGCACTGCTTTTGCTATGGCCCACGGCTTTGTCCGGCCCCGCTTCCCGTGCCGTACCCATTCCACCGGCTTCGGCTTATAGCGCGCTTTCAGCCGCTTCCCCTGACGCTCGTCCATTTCAACAGTTCGCTCGCCGCCGCCACCGTGATCCGGCCTTCCACTACGTTCTCAATTACTTTCACCCGTGGCCGTTCTTTCTGACTCATCTCCATTACCTTTCAACCTCGCAAGCGCGACGAAGTTTCGTTGCCGTTAGAACAGCACCTATCCATTAGAATCAGGGCATTTCCGGGCAGGAAATTTTCGGCGATGCGCACGAGGAGCGATATCCACAGGTCTTTGGACGCACATCGCCATGAGGTCCAACTTTTCGAAGTAGAGGCGTGTTTGGTTCGGGATACGCCCTTTTAGGAACTTCTCACATTGCCTTGACACACCACGAGCGGTTTCGTTGACATCAAATTGCGTTTATGATACTCATTACTGAAGTCAGTGCGGTCTGATTAATAGGCCAATTCATAGACAGGCGATCGTCGCAACGGTCTGGTTAACGGGCAGGCTGGGGGTATCGTCTGGATAAAGGGGTGAACCATGAAATTTAATTTTTCCTCGTTCGCGTTCTGCGCGGCTTTGTGTCTGCTCGCGGCGTGTTGGCAATCCGAAGCTTCCGGCCAGGGATTGACGGGGCAAATTTCCGGGAGCGTGGCGGATCCGACCGGCGCGGCGGTGGTGGGCGCCAACGTCCAGATCGCCAACCGCGAAACCGGACAGACGCGGTCGGTAAAGTCCGATACGCAAGGACATTTCGTCTTTACGGAATTGCTCCCGGGCACTTTCAACCTCGCGATCGGCGTGTCCGGATTCAAAAAATATTCACAGCAAGAAATCAGTGTGTCGGCGGCTGAGCGTGTCACGCTTCCGGTTGTCGTCATGCAGATGGGAGCCGTGAATGAAACTGTGTCCGTAGTCGGCGAGGCCGCGGTTGTTCAGACGGAAAGCGCGGAACGATCCGGGCTGATTAACACCCGCCAGATGCAGGAACTGCCGCTGAAAGGGCGCAGCTACATGGGCACGGCGAAACTCATTCCCGGCGTGATCGATACTGCGAACCGCGAATCTCCGGGCTGGAACGACCTGGTGGGCATCAACATTAGCGCACGCGCGCCGGCTCCATCGATCTAAACCTCGATGGTATTACGAGTCTCGATACCGGCTCTATGACGGGCCCGTATCTGGCGCCAAGCATCGACGCGGTGGCGGAGGTTAAGGTGCTGCTGAGTAACTATCAGGCCGAGTACGGGCGTAGCTCCGGAGGCACCATTAACACCGTAATAAAGAGCGGAACGCACGATTTTCATGGCGGAGCGTATTATTTTCTCCGGAACGAAGATCTGAATGCCAATGAGTGGCTGAATAATAGAAACGGATTGCCGCGGCCGCGCTACCGTTTCAACAACCCGGGCTATTTTATCGGCGGTCCGATTCTTCTTCCGCGAACCAAATTTAACCGGGACCGGGACAAGCTGTTCTTCTTCTGGTCGCAGGATTTTCTGCCACTGACCATCCCGAGCAGCGCGGGCGCCTACACGTTCCCGACGGCGCTGGAACGGCAGGGCGACTTCTCGAAATCGAGCGCCACCATCCTGGACCCCACGACGCACACACCATTTCCGGGAAACATCGTCCCGGCCAGCCGGATCGACCCCAACGGCCAGAAGTTGCTGAGTCTGCTCCCGCTGCCGAACACTGTCGGGCCGGGCAATCAATACAACTGGACGGGCATCAGCATCAATAAGCAACCGAGGCGCGACTCCATCCTCCGCGTGGATTACAACATTTCGCCGAAGAATCAGTTTTACGTGCGGCTGATTCAGGATTACCAGGCCTCGCAAGGCGGCTTCGGCCTGCTCGCCGGATTGGGCGGTACTCAGAACTGGCCGCAGCTTCCCATCAGCTACGAGATCCACAGCGCGGGATTGGTTTCCACCTTGATTCACACCTTCAGTCCGACCAAAGTGAATGAGCTCACCTTTGGAGTGAACCGCGCCGACCAAACCGTGGCGACGCTCACGCAGACTGCGCTCGACGCCAATAACCGGCAGAAAGTTGGCCTGACGATTCCTCAATTCTATCCGCAGGTGAATCCCGACAACCTGATTCCAAACGCCTCGTTCGGCGGTGGCAGCGTGCCGAACAATGGCAACCTGGGAATTGAGGGACGCTTTCCGTTCTTTGGAACGAACGACATTTGGGATTACTCGGATAACTTCTCCGATATCGCCGGCCAACACGGGTTGAAGTTCGGAATTTTCATCGAGCATGGGACGCGCAACGCGGCTCGCTCCACCGCCTTCAATGGATCCTTTGCATTCGACCGCAATGCGACCAATCCGCTGGATACCGGCTCGGCGTATTCGAACGCGCTGCTGGGCGTGGTGGACAGCTACACCGAGGCGAACGGGCATCCGGGCGCGCATGGGCGCTATGACAACGTGGAATGGTACGTCCAGGACAGCTGGAAGATCAACCGGAGACTGACGCTCGACTATGGTGTGCGATTTTACTATATCGTTCCGACCATCAGCGCGGGAAATAACATTGCCGCTTTCGACTTGGCCACCTACAGCGCAGGCCAGCAGCCTCCGCTGATCCAGCCGTATATCGATCCCTCCACCAACCAGCGCGTCGGGCGCGATCCGGTAACCGGCCAGACGGTCCCCGCCGTCAAGATTGGGACGTTTTCACCGGCGGCGGGAACACCCTACCAGGGAATGACGGTTTACAAGGAAGGAGTCCTCAATACGCCTTCCATCCAGGTGACTCCGCGCATTGGCTTGGCTTGGGATGTTTTCGGGAATGGAAAAACGGCGCTGCGCACTGGATTCGGGATGTTCTCCGACCGCTTCAACGACGACCAGATTCTGCAGCTTGTGCAGTCGCCGCCGCTGGTTAAAACGGCATCCGCCAACTACACCACGATTCAGAACCTGCTGGCGACGCCGCTCAGCCTCAGTCCCACGTCGGTAACCGGTGTACAGCGCGATTTCAAGCCGCCGGAGGTTTACAACTGGAGCTTCGGCATCCAACAGGATATTGGATTCGGCACAATTCTGGATGTGGCGTACGCCGGCAACGAGCAGAAGCATCTGCTGGATACGCGGAACCTGAACGCGGTGCCCTACGGCGTCAACTTCCTGCCTTCCAGCATCGATCCGACGGTTAGCGGCAATAAACCGTACAACTCGAATTTGCTGCGCGCGTTCAGTGGCTATCAAGACATCAACTATCTTGAGTTCGCCGGGATAGGCAACTACAACGCCCTGCAAATTCAGGTTACGAAGCGCTTCTCGCACAATCTGACGTACAACATGTCGTACTCGTGGTCGAAGGCGTTGGATCTCACCGACGGTATTGGAGGAACGGTGAATCCGGTATTGAATTACCGGTCGCGGAATTACGGCCCTTCCGGATTCGACCGGAGCCAGGTTCTAACGCTGAATTACACCTACAACCTT
>JBDTAT010000794.1:0-3039 GCA_039924505.1 Bryobacteraceae bacterium | reverse complement strand
GCCACAAATCGCCCGCTCGCGAGCGGTGGCACCCCTGGAGGTGGTGCCGATCCTGTGGGAAGGGGCTCGCTGCGGAAGACCGTATGTCGAAGCGGGGGCACGGCGAAAAGCGCAATCAAAATCGCCGCCACCACGCAGGCAGCCACGTACCACCAGCGTTTACCTAGTTCCGGCAGTGCGATCTGCACACCCCTGGCGGCGGACGTGGCCCGGCCAGACTGCAAATCCGTCAGGATTTCCTTCGCGTTCGGATACCGCCGCGCCGGTTCCCGCTCCAGGCAGCGAAGAGTCACGCGCGCCAGGTTGTCCGGTACTTCGGGATTTAATTGCTTCGGATTCGGCGGTTTTTCCTTCACGCGGCGATACATGATTTGCAGCGTGGAATCACCCTTGAACGCATCTTCGCCCGTCACCATCTCGAAAAGGATCAATCCCAGCGCGTACAGGTCGGTCCTGTGGTCCACGGGCTTCGCTTCCACCTGCTCCGGTGCCATATAGCGAGGCGTGCCCAGAAATTGTCCCGTGCGCGTCATTCCGGCCGAGGTTGATTCAAGCGACTTCGCAAGGCCAAAATCCGAAACGTAAACGTGATCATCCTTGCCCATCAAAATGTTTTGCGGTTTCAAATCGCGGTGCACCACGCCTTCCGAATGCGCCGCGTCCAGCGCTTCACAAAGTTGCTCCGCGATTTTTTGCGCTCTCGGCGTGGACAGTTTGCCCTCTTCACGCAGCAGGTGATGCAGATCTTTTCCCTCCACGTAGGCCATCGAAATGAACTTCACCCCGTCGGCTTCGCCCAGGTCATGAATACGCAGGATGTTTTTATGGGAAATGCGGCTCGCCAGCAGCAGTTCTTGCTTGAAACGCTGCATCGCGTTTGGATCCGTGGTTAATTCCGGTTGCAGCACCTTGAGCGCGATCGTGCGATCCAGCTCTTTGTCATATGCCTTGTACACGCGGCCCATGCCGCCCTGCCCAAGCAATCCCTCGATGCGATAGCGTTCCCCGAGCTCATCGCCCGGCTCCAGCACTCCGTAAATGTGTGCCGTAGAACGCGCCCCGCTCCGTGATGCCGCGCCAGATCCACGCACGCCTGGAGTGACTCGGGAGGAGCTTTTTGGTACCGCCGAACCTGCCTCTTTTTCTGACCCAAACGACGGCATCGAAGAATCCAGGGTCTGGTCAGCGTCGATCTCCAAATCAAACGATGAATCAAACGACGACCCACAATTCGAGCAGGCGGAAATCTCAGCGTCATTTTCTGTCCGGCAATGGGGACAGATCATCGATTGCGCCTGCGCTTTCCTGTAACTCGTTAAAGGTTTCGAGAGTATGACTCAGCTCAACCGCCCCTGCAAGCAAACCCCTCCCGAGCTGGTGGTCACCTTCCGTATACATCGTGACTGAGTGAACATAAGCTGCAGGCTGCTGAGGAAAGCCAGTAGAAGTAAGGACGCGACTCAGAAGGCGCGTCCCTAGGCCTGTAATGAAATTCGTGCGCCGGCTTACGCCGCGGTTACGGCGGCACTGATGACCCGCTTATCATGGCTGTGAAACTGGGCGGCTTCGGTTGAGCCGGCGAGAGCTGTCGTGGACGAGTTCCCCCTGGAGACAACGCGGGCGATTTCGTCGAAGTAACCGGTACCAACGAAAGACTGATGCATAACAGCTTTGTAGCCTAGCTCCTGTGCGGCAAATTCTTCTTGCTGAAGCTTTGAGTACGCGGTCATGCCGGACTGTGCGTAGCCGCGCGCTAGCTGGAACATGGACAGGTTGAGCGCGTGGAAGCCGGCCAGCGTAACGAACTGGAATTTATAGCCCATCTGGCCCAGCTCTCTCTGGAAGTTGGCGATGCTCAAGTCGTCAAGTTTCTTCTTCCAGTGGAATGACGGGGAGCAGTTGTAAGCCAACAGCTTGCCCGGGAACTTGGCGTGGATCGCGTTGGCGAATTGCTTCGCTTCGCAGAGGTCCGGAGTGGACGTCTCGCACCAGAGCATATCGGCGTATGGGGCATACGCGAGGCTGCGCGCGATGGCAGCTTCGATGCCCCCGCGGAATTGGAAGAAGCCCTCCGGCGTGCGCTCCCCGTAGATGAACTCGCGGTCACGGGGGTCAGCGTCGGAGAGGAGCAGACCGGCGGAATTGGCGTCGGTGCGCGCGATTAGAATCGTGGGCGTGCCACAGACGTCGGCGGCGAGACGCGCGGCGGCGAGCTTTTCAATAAATTCACGCGTGGGAACCACCACTTTGCCGCCCAGATGTCCGCATTTTTTCGCGGAAGAAAGCTGGTCTTCGAAGTGAACGCCGGCGGCTCCCGCTTCGATCATTGCTTTCATCAACTCATAGGCGTTGAGCGAGCCTCCGAAGCCGGCTTCGGCGTCGGCGACGATCGGAGCAAACCAATATGTGCCGGTTCGCTTTCCTTGCGCGGATTCGATCTGATCCGCGCGCTGCAACGCGCGATTGATGCGGGCCACAAGTTTCGGCGCCGAGTCTGATGGATAGAGCGACTGGTCGGGATACACGTCCCCGGCGGAGTTGCCGTCAGCAGCTACCTGCCATCCAGAACCGTAGATCGCTTTCAGCCCCGCCTGGACCATTTCCATGGCCTGATTACCGGTGATGGCGCCCAGCGCAGGAATGTACGGCTCGGAATGCATCAGGTTCCAGAGGCGTTCGGCCCCTAGCCGCGCGAGAGTGTACTCAATCTGGATCGAGCCGCGGAGCCGGAGTACATCTGCATAGGAGTATGGACGAGTGACGCCGGACCACCTCGGATTGATGCCCCAATCCGCGTTGGGCTTGCTGTGGCCATTGGATTGACCATTCGATCCGTTGCTGCCAGTCGATGACATGACTCGCTCCTTGGTGATTCGCGAACTATGATACCGGGCCCGTGAACTGGTCCAAGCTCGATTGAACTCGCCGCGGTGGATCATTTCCTTGGTGATGCGGCGTGCTTCGCGAAGTGTGGGCGGCGGTGTTCAGATCCTCGCTCGACTTGCTGGCGCTTTCGCACAAGAGCCGTTCGAGTTCTCG
>JBDTAT010000793.1:0-4753 GCA_039924505.1 Bryobacteraceae bacterium | reverse complement strand
GCCGCAGGACCTTGCGGATGCGGACGCGATCCGCAAGGCGGCGGAGAGCCAGCGGCCAGAGGCAAAAAAAAAGCCCCCGGAACCGGACGGCCCTAATCGGTGAACGCCCGCCGTGTTTCAAATACGGTAAGTTTTGCCCCTTAACCGGAAACGATCTTTTGGCGAACAACAGGGAGTGACGGCCCCCGGCGCGAGTTCTTCCCGCGGAATACCCAAAAGCAAATGTTCAACCCCGATATGAAACATGCCCATATGTTCCGCTTCCTCAATTGCGTAATCCAACACGCGCTTGCTCGCTTGGCTTAACGGCAATGGCTTGCTCGGCCCCCAATCCACTTTCGGCGGGAAAGTTCTTTCGACTTCCGCCCGGATCGACATCCACGCCTCATGGCTATCGAGTGACCACACTGCAAACAGCGGCTTGCCGGCCCGCAACAACGCGAGCAGCAGATGATGAGGCTCAACGCACGCGCTCCCAAATTGCGAGGATTCGTAACGGGAGAAGATCGTCGTTTTCATCGCGTCGTCTGTGTACCTGTTCGCCATCGCTTCCAGTTTCGCGCATTCGCCGGCCCCCAGCTCCGGCGCTTTGGCTTTTTACGTTGCAATAGGGTAAAACTTGAGACGAGTGCGCGGCTAGAACACAGCAACGGTGGCCAACGTTGGCTGATGCCGTGTGAATGATTCCAGCAGAGAAAGATGCAGGTCCAGATGGGAAACTATTCCTTGAATGCCAGGCGTGAGCTATTCCTGCGCCGCTTCCGCGGACCGATAATGCCATTTATCGTTGCACCGTACCAGGCTCTACCCCGCCGAGGTTTGATGCCCTGAGCGTTGAGACAGGCTGCAATTCGATCAAACGCCATCCCCTGTGATCTGAGCAGCTTGATTCTTTCAGTTACTTCGGCTTCACCCGGTCGTTGTCCGTATGGGATGGGACCATCGTGACGCCCGGTTCCCTTTCTTGCCTCTCGTTTGGCCGCCTCCATCCGCTTCATAGTTGAGATCTTCCGGAAGCTCTCAACGTAATCCAGACACTGCCGCAAGAGATTCCGGTCACGATCCTCCGCACACAACTTGGGCTCTCTCACGCTTATGACCGACAAACCTTGGCTCGTGAGGTGACGGAGTATTACTTCCTGTTGTACGACGAGTGGCGAAAGATGCTCCAAGCTTTCGATCACGCAAAGAGTGCATGTCTGCTTCAAACATTTATGCACAAGACTCCACAAGCCGGGACGCGAACTCCCTCCCGAATCTCTATCCTCATCGAAAATTACCTCGATTAGCCGTATTCCATGCTCCCGTGCGTAGTTTCTAAGCGGCAACACCATCTGCCCAAATTCATCGCGGACGTCGTTATGCAGCTTGTACCGGCCTTTAAGCCATAGATAGCCTATGGCCGGACGATGGATCGTAGTCCTGGGTGTAAATACTATCGCTATGATTGTATTCGATCTGCTTTGTTTCAGCAAGTTACAGGCAACGAATGAATGAGCAGCCGCTATCGTTGGTTCCGCAGAAAAAGCACTAAAACATCTTTGTTTCAAACTACTTAGGGCACTTAGGAAAACTTTGCCCGATGAGAGGCATCTTTATTACTTCCGGTTGTACGAAATGAAAGGCATCCCAGGTAATTAAGGAGACCAAAAGATGAGCGCAAAACCGCCAAACATGCAAGTTGTTTCAACTCGCCCGGCGTGGACCATCGAGGCTTTCGAACGAGCAGAGAGGCGTGTCATCATGTGCTTCTATCTTGTGGTCAAGATTATTAGCGTCCTCGCTTTCTTGATAGCTCTACTTTTGCTAGAGGCTGGAGTCGTAAAACGTTTCTGGGAAAATGAATTCGGGCCACACTCGAGGGGTTCCCTGCATTTTTACGATGCGTTTCGAACTCGGTCAAACTTGAGAGGCGATCACAATAATGACCCGCGAGGAGGATAGCGCAACACCAGTGAACTGGTTGGGGCATAATTCTCCGATGGATAGCATACAAATCATCGGGGCCGAGCGCACGCAGCAGGTTTCCAGTTTCCCGCCATTGCGCGGCTTGAAAGAGGCGGCAGCATCCCATCAACCAACACCTTGCAACGCATCGCCAAGGCGACCGGCCACAAGCTGGTTATCACGTTCAGTCGCGTTTCATAAACAGGTAAAACTTGAAACACGCCGGGAAACCCTGCAAACAGCGGGGTTGAATGCTGCAGGTTTCAGGGTTCATAATTACGGCATGAAAACAGCCCGCCGGCGCACTCCCAAGGTTGACCCGTGGGAGCAAGCTCTCGCTATGAATAAGCGCCCCGCCGATCCGGCTGCAAAGTTTCGGCTTCAAGGTATGGCCACAGCCGTGGCCGCAACGGCTCGCGGCGATCCTCGCCGCATAGGCGGAATTCTGGGCAAGCCTTCGATTTCCTTGGCTGATGCAGCCATACTGCTGATGGAATACCTCGACGTGTCCATCGCTGATTTTGAAGCTGCCGAAGCCGGCCCCCGCGACTTGGACGAAATCAGAAACGCAATGAAGGCGTACCACTGATATACGGTTACGCCCGCATTTTCGTCGCCCGTGTCCCGCATGAGCGGGAGACTAACGGTCAAGGTTTACTACACGCGCCGTGCCGCGGCACCCTCCTATTCATGTCGCGATAGATATTCCCGGCAGCCGCCACCGGCCGCCATTCAATCGACGGATGCCGCCGCTTTAAATTCATCCGGCCACCGGCGCGATGCCTTGGGATCGATTGAAACATCTCACGGCCTGTAAGCTTGATTCGCCATTGTTCTTTCCTCCCGCATGCGGTACTGTGGTAGGGAAGAAACGGCGAATACGATGAACTTGACCCTTCAGTTTCCCGATCCGTCGCGCGAACGCGCATTGGCCCGGCGGGAAGGGTTGGATGGCGCGGTGGCTAAATTCCGGGAATGGATGGCCGTTCCGGATTCGCCCGTCCGGGCCATCCGCTGCCAGGCGGCGCGCCCCGGCGAATACGTCGATATCCCCTCCTCCATCCATCCGAAACTCCGGCAGACCCTCGAAGCGCGCGGCATTCATCGGCTTTATACGCACCAGGAAGACGCGCTGCGGGCCATCGACGCCGGCGGCAATGTCGTCGTGGTGACGCCCACGGCGAGCGGGAAAACGCTCTGCTACAACCTGCCGGTCCTCAACTGTCTGATCGGCGATCCCGGTGCGCGGGCGATGTATCTGTTTCCGACGAAGGCGCTGGCCGAAGACCAGCTTCACGAGTTTCAAGCGGTAGTGGACGCCATGGGGTCCCAGATTCGCGCCTTCACCTACGACGGCGACACGCCGCAGGATGCGCGTAAAGCCATCCGCGAGCGCGCCAACGTAGTGCTGACCAATCCCGACATGCTGCACAGCGGCATCCTTCCGCACCACACCAAGTGGGCGAAGTGCTTCGAGAACCTGCGCTACTTCGTCATCGACGAGCTGCACTATTATCGCGGCGTGTATGGCAGCCATCTGGGCAATCTGCTGCGGAGGCTGAAGCGGATCTGCGAATTTTACGGATCCTCGCCGCAGTTTGTCTGCTGCTCGGCGACCATCGCGAATCCCAAGGAGTTAGCCGAGACTCTGGTCGAAGCGCCGTTCCATCTGGTGGAGCGGAATGGCAGCCCCAGCGGCGAGAAATACTTCATCTTCTACAATCCGCCCGTGGTGAACCGCCAGCTCGGAATCCGGCGCAGCTATCTGCACGAAACGCGGCGCATCGCGATGGAATTTCTGGAGCGCGACCAGCAGACGCTGGTATTCGCCAACAACCGGCTGGCGACCGAACTGCTGGTCACGTATCTGAAGGATGCGAGCGAACGCGGGCCGCACGGCGCGGACGCGGTGCGCGGGTATCGCGGCGGTTACCTGCCGCGGGAGCGCCGCGAGATTGAGCGCAAGCTGCGCGATGGCGGGATTCGCGCCGTGGTCGCAACCAACGCCCTGGAGTTGGGTATCGACATCGGGTCGCTCGACGCAGTGGTGATGGCCGGATATTCCGGAACTATCGCTTCCACGTGGCAGCGGGCGGGGCGCGCGGGACGGCGTCAAGGAACCTCCGTCGCGGTGCTGGTGGCCTCCAGCGCGCCGCTCGATCAGTACATCGTGGAGCATCCCGAATATTTTTTCGACCGCTCCCCGGAACACGCGCAGATCAATTCCGACAACCTGGAGATTCTGATTGAGCATTTGAAGTGTGCGGCGTTCGAGTTGCCGGTCCGCGACGGCGAAAAGTTTGGTCCGCACGATACCGGCGAGATGTGCCGGTTCCTGGAGGAGCTGCGGCTGTTGCATCACTCAGGAGCCGCCTGGCACTGGACTTCCGACAGTTATCCCGCCGACGCCGTCAGTCTGCGCGCCGCCACCAGCGACAATTTCGTGGTGGTGGACATTACCGGGGAGCACAAGGTGATCGCCGAAGTCTCCTTCCCCGCCGCCTTGACCACCCTGCATGAGAAGGCGATTTATCTCCACGAGGCGCGCCAGTTTCAAGTGGAGCGGTTCGACTACGCAGGCCGCAAAGCCTATGTGCGGCGCGTGGACTGCGACTATTTCACCGACGCCATCGACTACACGCAGGTGAAGGAGATCGACGCCTTCGACGCGCAGCCGGTCGGCGGAGCGCGCGCGGCGCATGGCGAGGTGCGCATCAACCGGCAGGTGGTCGGGTTCAAGAAGGTGAAGTTCTATACGCTCGAAAACGTTGGGGCCGGCCAGCTTTCCATGCCGGAGCAGGAAATG
>JBDTAT010000792.1:0-2770 GCA_039924505.1 Bryobacteraceae bacterium | reverse complement strand
AGCGAGCAGCCGCCGCTGCCGTAAAGCACGTAGCTCAAATCTTCACCTTCGAGCGGCGGTTCGCAGGTGACGGGAAATTCGAACGGATCGCGCCGCGGAGGCATTACCGCTTTACCGGTCTCCTCACGGCGCTGCCCCTCGGGAAAGAAAATCTGCGCGGTGGCGGCGAATAGATCCGGGACGGCATCGAAGGCGCGCCGGAGCGCCGGGAAAAAATCGGGCTCGACCACCATGTCGTTGTTGAGCAGGCAGACGTGCGAAAAGCGCGCCCGCGCGATGCCGCGATTGACGGCGCGGGCGAAGGACAGGGGGCTATCGTTATGTTCAACGGCAATAGAGGGAAACTTCTCCCGCAGGAATTCGCCGGTCGCATCGCTGGAGCCGTTGTCAACGACCACGATCTCGCTCACCGCGGGGTCGAGTTGCGCGACAACGCCAGGCAACAGGCGCGCCAGCAAATCGCGGCCGTTGCGCGACGGGATGACTACGGAAATTCCATCGGGTAAAGCCGGGAGCGGCCGGCTTTCACGCGCGCCGCGGCCGAAGCGCTTGCGCAAAGCGCACAGGGCGCGGCGCCGCCCCGCTCCGTTGTGCGCGAACTTCCAGAAAGCGGCAAGAACCCCCGCCGCCAGGGCTGCGCGATAGAGCCACGGACGGCGGAGACGCGACGGATGCCGCATCCGCCACGCCCATGTGTAGACGTGGCCGCCTGGGTGGGTTTCAAACGTTACGAATTCGCGGATACGCCACGCTATGTGTCCCACGATGGCCGCCGCGGAACCGGGGCGTAACATAAAATGATCCAGGTTCTCGTTGAACACCGCCACCCGCAGCGGCGCCATCAGGAGAGCGGCCAGCCCCATCACGCGGTGCGGGGCCTTCGGCACTACGATGACCGCCGCCAGCCGGATCTGCCGTCCGTCGAGGCGCGACCGGACCAGCGCGAAGTTCTCCCGGAAGCTGCGCGCCAGATGCCAGGGAATCCATTCGCCGTCATCCGGCTGAAATTCCGAGACGACAATCAGCGGCAGGTCCGGGAAGATATCCTTGACCCGGCTGATGACGCCCGGAATCAGCGCATCGGTGCCGGAGGCAAACAGAACCTTGACTGGCGGGTTCAAATGAGTGCTTCAATCGGCGCGCGCAGATGGCCGGCTTCGTACTGACGCCACATGGCCAGCGCCTGCATGCAGAAAACGGTCGAAACAGGATTCACGAATGGCAGCCAGGCGCCGCCTTTGCGGCCAAAATAAAAGCCTCCGTCGATGCGCGGGTCCTCATCGGCGGCTTGAAAGCCGGCGGCCTCTTCCGCCTCCTCGGCCGCCAATGCACCGTCGAGTGGCGCGGCGCCCAGCGCGTCGGCATAGAGGCGGACACGCAACAGTTGGGCGTACACATCGGAGCGCGCAAACGCCGGCGCGATGTCCCGCAAGAGGCCGCTGACTCGCGCAATACCATCTGCGAGCGCGCGGGTACACTCCGGACGGCCGGCCGCGGGCAGCAGGCCTTCGAGAAAATACAAATACGCGTGCAGCCGGTCCATCACCTTTTCGCGGTTCGAATCACCCGGCAAAAAATCGGCGTGGGAGCTAAGCGCGTCCTCGACGGCGCAGTCGTAGAGTTCCTCCAGACCATCCACCGCGCACCACGCCATCGCAGACTTTAATTGATAGCAACCGGGGCTGCGCGACCAGCGCGGCTCAAACGGGAGCGGCTCCTGGGAAGGCAGGCGAAGCACCGGGGGGATGGGACCGCCGCCCGAGAAAAACGCATCCGCCATCGAAAGACATCCGGCGCGCGCGGCCCGATAAATCTCCGCATCGCGAGTGGATCGCGCCACGGCAAACAACCCGCGCGCAATTATGCCGCAATCGAAAAAGTATGCCAAGCGGGGTTCGCCATTGGCGGACAGCTCGAACGGCGCCAGCGCGCTTTCCCCGTCCCGGGCTTCCCGCATCAGAAATCGAGCGGCGCGCACGCCGCCTTTGAGGTATGCGCTATCGCCGGTGATGGAATGCAGATAGGTTAGAGCGCTGGCCGCATAGCCAGTAATCTCGGTGGAGACCGGCGCGTTGCGCCGCACATCGGACAGGTAGTAACGCGCCACGCCGCCGCCCGGTTCCTGAATTCCGGAGTGCAGCAGCCACGCGCCCGCCCGCTCGAGAAATGTGTTTTCCTGGGTCAAACGTAGATTGTAGCAGCGACGCGCCAAACTTCGCCCGCCCGATTCCCGCGCCGGGCGATTATTCCATTACCCGGTCCAGCAGCACGGAAAATTGCTTCGACTTGGCGTCCACGCGCCGTTTTAGCTCGGCCAATTCGCATTCCATCATGCGGAATTGATCGGCTAGGTGCAGACAGGCCATCACGGCAACCCGGCCCGAATCCACATTGCCGGCTTTGGCGGCGATCTGACTCATCAGATCGTCCACCAAGTGGGCCAATTCCTCCACGTTACCGGCATCCTCGGATGCCAACAGCGTGTAGGTCTGATTGAAGATGGTCACCCGGACCGGTTTAGGTGAAAGAACGTCCGGTTCCATGGAGCCGATTGTCTCAAACTCCGCTGAGCAGGTCCATCTGGCCCAGCAGCTTCTCGATGCGTGTGCGAACCTGCTTGCGTTCCGAACGCAGTTCGTCGAGTTCCTGGCTTATCTTTTGACAGCGGCTCACGGCTTCGACGGTTTCCTTCCGCGCCGCATCGCGCTCCGCCACGGCCGATTCCAAACGCTCGACCGCCTCGTCGTTTTCCTTGCGTAACGCCGTCACC
>JBDTAT010000791.1:0-5639 GCA_039924505.1 Bryobacteraceae bacterium | reverse complement strand
TGCTGGCGGCGATGGGTCCGGGCTTTTGTGCGGAATTGGTTCTGCTGCGCTGGTAATTAAATGATGGAAATTCCCGCGGAAACGGATGTGTTTTTTATCGGCGGAGGCCCCGCGGGTTTGGCCGGCGCAATCGCCGCGCGCGCCAAGGGATTGCGCGTGGTTGTGGCCGATTGCTGCCGCCCTCCGGTAGATAAAGCTTGCGGCGAGGGATTAATGCCAGACGCGGTCGCTGCGCTCCGCACGCTAGGCGTGGCCATTCACCCCGAGCGCTCGTTCCCGTTCCGGGGCATCCGGTTTGCCGGATCGGAGCCTGCCTCGACGCAATCGGTCGATGCCGATTTTCCCCGCGGCCACGGGATTGGCGTGCGCCGCACCACGCTGCATCCGCTGTTGATCGAGCGCGCCGTGCAGGCCGGTGTCCGTCTCCTGTGGGAGTCACCCGTCACCGAAATCGGGGATCGCGGCGTCACAGTGTGCGGCCGTTTCGTGCGGTCGGAGTGGGTGGTGGGTGCCGACGGCCAGAACTCGCGCGTCCGGCGTTGGGCGGCGCTCGATCAATTCCGCCGCCGCGCCAACCGTTTCGGTTTCCGCCGCCATTACCGTATTCGTCCGTGGAGCGATTACGTGGAAATCTACTGGGGCGCCGATTGCCAACTGTACGTGACGCCGGTTGCGCCCGAGGAAGTCTGCCTGGCGGTGCTGGCGCGCGACCCGCATCTCCGGCTCGACGACGCGCTCGATCGTTTTCCCGAGGTGGTGCGAAGGTTGGACGGCGCCGTTGCGGCCAGCGTCGAACGCGGCGGGCTGTCGGCGACAAACGAATTGAAATCGGTCGTTCGCGGCCGGGTCGCGCTGCTCGGCGATGCGTCTGGTTCAGTCGACGCCATTACGGGCGACGGGTTGTGCTTGTCGTTCCTGCAAGCGGCGGCGCTCGCCGAAGCGCTCGCCTCGGGCAACCTCGCAAACTACCAGTCGGCGCACCGGCGATTGTTCCTCCGGCCGGCCCGGATGGGGGCGTTGCTGCTGGCGCTCGACCGCTCCGGCCCGTTGCGGCGGCGGGTTCTGCGGGCGCTGGCGGCGCGGCCGAATATTTTTTCGAATCTTCTGGCGGCGCATGTTGGGGAAGTGTCGCCGGCCGACTTGCTATGGAAAACGGCGCTTCCGCTCGGCTGGCGGCTGCTGCGGGGCGATGCGTGAGAACCGCTCTGCTGGTAGCGCAAAGGGTGCGGCGCGCACCGCCGAGCCAACTAGGAACTATTTCGCGCCGCACTCCGTTTTGCGTGTGTTCCTTAGTACTAACGTGGATCGCGATTTGCGCGCTTCCTCTGGCCGGTCAGGATACCGTACTTACACTCGACCCCGCGCGGACGACGATCCGGTTTATGCTGCACGATCCTTTGCACACGGTGCATGGGACGTTCAAACTGAAAAGCGGAACGAGTCGATTTAACACGGAGGAAGGTAGCGCGTCGGGCGCGGTAGTGGCGGATGTGGCAAGCGGAGAGAGCGGCAACGGCGCGCGCGATCGGCGGATGCATAAGAGCATTCTGGAGAGCCGGCGCTATCCGGAGGCGGTGTTCACGCCCCGCCATATCGACGGTAAAGTGCCGGCCAACGGAACCTCACAGCTAAAGCTGGACGGGATCTTCCGGCTGCACGGCGCGGACCACGCATTGTCAATGGAGGCGCAAGTGGAGCGGAACGGTAATCAACTGACGGCCACCATGCGCTTCACGATTCCCTACGTCGCATGGGGCCTGAAGAATCCGAGCACGCTGTTTCTACGCGTGGACGATCGCGTTGAGATGGACATCGCCGGAACCGGCGTCTTGACATTTCCACAGTAGTCTGGCACACTACTCCCATCGGTTATCGATGGGAACACGAAAAGATGAACCCGGCTTTCTACCCGGCACGCTGGAGATGCTGGTTCTAAGGACGCTGGCGCGCGGCCGGAATCACGGCTTCGGAATCGTGCAGCATATCCAACAAGTATCCGGCGAGGCGCTGAAGATTGGGGAAGGGTCGCTCTACCCGGCTTTGCAGCGGCTGCTACTCGACGATTTCGTGCGCGCCGAGTGGGGTGTTTCGGAGAACAACCGGCGGGCGCGTTTCTACACAATTACTCCGGCGGGCCGGAAGCGGCTGGCCGCGGAAAAGCAAAGTTTCGATTTTCTGCTAGCCGCGATTGCGCGCGTGATGGAGGCGTCATGAGATTGTGGAAGCGCCTGTGCCACCTGGTTCATCGCGGTCGATTGCAGCGGGAACTCGAAGAAGAAGTGCGGATTCACCGGGAGATGACACGCGAAAATCTCCGGCGCTCCGGCGTCTCCTCTGAAGACGCCGGCTACGCGGCGGAGCGCGCGCTGGGGAATGCGACGCTGGCGCTGGAGGACAGCCGCGCGGAATGGAGTTTCGGCTGGCTTGAATCGCTGGCGCGGGATGTACACTACGCGGTGCGCGGTTTCTTTCGCCGGCCGGCGTTTGCCGCAACGGTGATTGGGACCATCGGCCTCGCGCTGGGATTGAATACCGCGCTGTTCACCGCCTTCAACGCCTATGTATTGCGGCCGTTTGCGGTACACGATCCATATAGTCTCTACCAGTTCGCCTGGCACTCGAAGACCGAAGGCCATGGTCTGACGTGGCGCGATTTCCAGGAAATTCGCGGCGGGAACACGGTGTTTTCGGAGGTTTTCGCGTGGCAATTTGCGCCCGTGCGGGCCGGCCGGCAAACGTATTTCATCAACCTGGTTTCCGGAAATTACTTCACGATGCTGGGCGTGGATACGGTCCGCGGGCGCCCCATCTTGCAGAGCGACACGGCGACGCCCGGCGCCGGCGCGGTTCTGGTGCTGGACTATACCGCGTGGCAGACCAAGTTTGGCGGGGATCCGGATATTATCGGCAGGAAATTGGTGCTGCGCGGACATCCCTTCGAAATTATCGGCGTGGTGCGGCCGGAGTTCGCCGGCCTGTCATCCGTTCCTACAGACTTTTGGGCGCCGCTGACCATATCGGGCGAATTGGTGGACGGTCCGGATTTATTTGGGCCGCGGCAACCCGAACAGTTGCAAACGGTCGGGCGATTGAAACCCGGCGTTACAGAACCGCAGGCCCAGGGCGCCCTCACGGTCTGGTTCCGGCAAAAGACAATGGACCGGCCGGAGGGGTCGCGCTCGACCGGAGTCCTGTTGGATTCGAGGGCGACCTCCATTCCCTTGACCCGCCAGACGATGGGAGTCTTCGCGCCCGTGTTCGCCGGATTCGCCCTGGTTCTGTTGATCGCCTGCGCCAACGTCGCGAACATGATGCTGGCGCGGGCGGCAGCGCGGCAGCGGGAGATCGAAATCCGGCTGTCGCTGGGGGCCGGGCGGTCGCGGCTGGTGCGGCAACTGGTAACCGAGAGTCTGCTGCTCGCACTGCCGGCAGCGGCGGCGGGATTTGCGATTGCCGAGGCGACGATCCATCTGGCGCTGTATGTAATGTCCCGGATGCTG
Organism: Bryobacteraceae bacterium; assembly: GCA_039924505.1. Lineage (GTDB taxonomy): Bacteria > Acidobacteriota > Terriglobia > Bryobacterales > Bryobacteraceae > JBDTAT01. The sequence goes on along the minus strand of JBDTAT010000791.1, from coordinate 2,139 downwards.
CCGCCGGATTACGCGGCCATGTTGCATGTCGCGTCGCTCGCGCCGGACATGCGCGTTTTCGGCTATATTCTGCTGCTGGCGGGACTCGCCGCGCTGGTGTTCGGTCTCGCGCCGGCGCTGCAGGCGACCCGGCCGGACGTCGCTTCAGCGGGCGATCGCCGCGGGCATCCGGCGCGGTTGCGGAATACGCTCGTGATTGTTCAAGTGGCCGTGTGCGCGGTGCTGCTGATTTGCGCGGGCGTGCTGCTGCGCGGCGGTCAAAAGATGGAAGCCCGCGATGTCGGTTTGGATATGCGCGGGGTGTTCAACGTGCAGGTGCTGGAAGCCATGCGCGCCAAAGTGGTGGAGCGATTGGAGCGCGATCCCGCGGTTGAGGCCATCGCTGCCGCGTGGCGCCCGCCGCTCGCCGGATCGCAGCGGCAAATTTTTATGACACCCGGCGGCAGCACCAGCAGCGTACCGGCGGGATACAACTTCGTATCCCCGGAATACTTCACGGTGTTCCGCATTCGGATCGATCGCGGACGGAATTTTACCGCGCAGGAAGCGCGCGCGGGGGCGGCGGTCGCGATCATCAGCGGTGCGACCGCACGGCGGTTCTGGCCGCGGCAAGATGCGCTGGGCCAATCGATCCGGATCGATGCCGATCCCGCGGCCGCGAATCGTTATCGCAAGTTGCCGGCGTTCCGGATGGCGCGCGTGGTCGGCATCGCCAAGGACGTCGTCAGCGGGATACTTGTAAACGATGTGGATTCGACGTGCGTCTATTTTCCGGTAAGCCCGCGCGCGGCCGATAGCGGCGCTCTGCTGGTACGTTTCAAGACCGATACGGATACCGGAGGGCGGTTACTGAATGCCGCGCTCGCGGGCGTGGCGCCCGATGCGGCCGGACAGGTTATTTCCATGCGCGACGAGCTGGGGCTGGCGCTTCTTCCTTTCCGCCTGGCGTCCTGGACTTCCGGATTGCTCGGAGGTGTGGCGCTGTTGCTGACACTCTCGGGAATTTACGGTGTCCTGTCGTATCTCGTCGGCCAGCGCACCCGGGAGATTGGCATTCGGATGGCGCTGGGCGCAACCACGGCCTCGGTGGTGCGGATTGTTTTTCGCCAGTCGATGCGGCTGGCCGTGCTCGGCCTCGCGGCCGGCGTGATTCTGGCGTTGGGCGCCTCGCGCGTTTTGGCGTCCGTATTTTTCATGATGAACACGTTCGACGCGCTGGCATACGCCGCCGGGGCGCTTGCGGTTATCGCGGCGGCGGCGGGCGCGGCGTATTTTCCCTCGCGGCAGGCGGCGCAGGTCGATCCGGCGATTACGCTCCGCTACGACTGAAGTTGTGCCAGAATTTCAAGTATGGCGCACCAGTTTACGACCTCTTATCTGGCGGACGCGGACGCCGTCCTGCGGAATTACAAAGCGATGGCGGAACGCGCGATGGCGCAAGTATCGGACGACCAGCTTCTCGAAGCGCTCGACACTGAAGGGAACTCGATTGCGGTCATCGTCAAGCATATTGCCGGCAACCTGCGCTCGCGGTACACGGAGTTTCTCTCAAGCGATGGAGAGAAGCCCGAGCGGCGCCGCGATCTGGAATTTGAAACGCCGCCGGCCACTCGGGATGAATTGCTGGCGATGTGGGAACGCGGGTGGCAGTGCGTGTTCGGAACGTTCGAACAACTGAAAGAGACCGACCTGACGCGCACCATTACCATCCGCTCGGAGCCGCATTCGGTGATGCAGGCGATCAACCGCACCATCTCCCACAGCGCATCGCACATCGGTCAGATCGTATTTTTGGCCAAGCATCTGAAAGCGAGTGAATGGCGCTCGCTGAGCGTTCCGCGCGGGAAGTCGGACGAATTTAACCGCAAAATGGCGACTGGCGATGGCAGCCAACGGTAGCGGGCCTATTTGCGTAGAGCGGCGGTAGCCGCCCGGACGCGGGCAGCCTCTGGCGCGTCCGGATGTCGCTTTAGAAAGTCTTCCAGTTCAGCAACCGCGGCGGCGCGCTTGCCGCCGCGGGTGTAGATTTCGGCCAGTACGAGTTGCGGGTGCGAAAAGTGGGCCGGGTCGAGCGTTTGCGCGGCCAGTAGATACTTTTCCGCCGATGGAAAATTTCCCTGGGCATAGTACGTCATCCCG
>JBDTAT010000790.1:0-6182 GCA_039924505.1 Bryobacteraceae bacterium | reverse complement strand
ATGAAATCTTTTTGAGCGCCGGCGCCGCACCGCCGGTGGTGCGGCAGCGCATGGTTCCGCTGGCGTCGGCGGACCTGCACTTCCGCGGATTTTCCGCGTCTCGAATCGATCCCGCGCGAAAGCAGCCTGAAACATTTTTTTACGATCGCGTGTCGTCTACCTCGTTCTGGAATCCGACCTTGGGAAATTATACGCGATACGGCGGCGTGCGGAGTGTCATCGACGCCGTCGACGACCGTCTGGTAATTATGGGATCGGGCGATGAGATGCGGCTCCTGTTCAACGCCGGCGATCTGCCGCCACTCCCGTCCGGATGGACGCGCGACTTCCTGCTGAAGGTTGACGGCTGGGCGAAAGACCGCGACCCGAATACGGCCTTTTCAACGTCCGTCGAGCCGCTGCCATTTCACGCCATGAGCCGCTATCCCTACCCCGCGGGCGAACATTTTCCCGACGATGCGGCGCATCGGGAGTATCGCCGCGAGTATAATTCCCGCCCGGCCCTGCGGCTTATCCGGCCGCTCGACGAAGAGAAGCCGATGAATGGAACCGAATGAATTGGCTTATTGTTTTATTGATTGCGAACGCCGCATACGTGGCCGCGCTGCCGTCGCCTACCATATTCTACGTTGCAAACGTTCTGTTGCACCTGGCATTGGGCGCGGCGGCCGTGGTGTGGCTGATTCGCCGGCGCGGATGGAGCATGAAGATGGCACTCCTGGCGCTGTCGGCACTGCTCGGCGTCTACCTCATTTTCACCGGCGCGGTGATGGGGAATCGCTGGATTGTCGCGGCCCATATTGCCCTCGGCGTCGTTGGCCTCGCGATCCTGTTCCCGCGTTCGCGCGTTGCTCTCGCGGTGCTGGCGATCATCGCGGCGGGTTTGCGGTTCGGTTTGCCGGCGCACCGGATCGAAAATCCGCGCGTCGTGCCCGCGTCCATGACCGAAGAAGGGGCCGGACCGAAGTCTCCATTTTGGCCGTCCTCGGCCCGCACCAATACCGGAGGGCTGATTCCCTCCGATTTCTTCATGGACTCCGCGCTGTGCGGCGAATGCCACAAGGACATCTACGAGCAGTGGAAGAGTTCCATGCACCACTTTTCCTCTTTTAACAATCCGTTCTACTCGCAAACCATCCTGCACATGCAGGAGTTGAGCGGCACGAAAGGCAGCAAGTGGTGCGCCGGCTGCCACGATCATGCAGTCTTCTTCAATGGCCGCTTCGACCGGCCGATCAAGGAGCAGCTTCAAACGCCGGAGGCGCAAAACGGATTGGGGTGCATGTCCTGCCACTCCATCGCGCACATCGATAGCACGATGGGCAACGGCGGATTCACCATCATGTATCCTCCGCTGCACCGGCTCGCATCCAGCCACAATCCCCTCATCCGGGGAATGGACAACTTCATCACGTATCTGAATCCGGCCCCGCACCGGCGAACGTTTATGCAGCCGTTCATGCGCGGGCAGTCGTCGGAGTTTTGCTCCGCCTGCCACAAAGTTCATCTCGATGAACCAGTGAATCACTACCGCTGGCTGCGCGGTTTCAACGAGTACGACAACTGGCAGGCCAGCGGCGTTTCCGGTGAGGGCGCGAGATCGTTTTACTACCCGAAGAAACCGTCCACATGCTCGGATTGCCACATGCCGCTGATTCCCTCGCACGACCCCGGAAGCCGCGGCGGTATGACGCACTCGCACCGCTTCGCAGCCGCCAATACGGCGGTCGCCTTCGTTAACAAAGACGCCGAACAGTTGCGTGCGGTCGAAAAATTCCTCCAGTCCGGGTTCATCACGGTCGATCTGTTCGCCGCATCGCCCGTTGAAGAGGGCGGCGGGAAAACTGAAATGCGCCGGCTCTCCACCGATGCGATGGCGGCGGCGTCTACTTTCGCGGTCGGCGAGGAAGCGCAGCCTTCCGGTAACATCACCATTCGTGAAGTGGGCAAGGTCGCCGCTCCGCTGGATGCGCCGGGTGTTCGATTCGAGCCCGGCCAAACGGTGCGCGTGGATGCGGTGGTTCGGACGCGCACGATCGGTCATTTCTTTCCCGGCGGCACCGTGGACGCATACGACCTGTGGCTGGAAGTGCAAGCCCGCGACTGCAAGGGACGCGTCATCTTTTCGAGCGGAGCCGTGGAGGACAATGGACGCGGCGCAGTCGACAAAGCCGCCCATTTCTACCGCGCGTATCTGATCGACGGCGCCGGAAATCTCATCGACAAGCGCAACGCCTGGCAGGCGCGGAGTGTTTTGTACGTCCACTTGATTCCGCCTGGCGCGGCCGACGTCGCGCATTACCGGATTCAGATTCCGCGCGACGCCGCAGGTCCGGTGACTATTGAGGCGAAATTGAACTACCGCAAATTCATGGAGAGCTATACCAAGTTTGTTTTCGCGGGCACGCCAAAATCCGGATTGGCGGGAATATCGTTCGATAGCCGCCAATACTCTTACGATCGAGGACCGGTGCCGGTCCTTCCCATCGTCACACTGGCCAAGGCGGCGGCCACGGTTCAGTTGGGCGAAGCCGTCTGGAAGCCGGTCGTGCGCAAACAGGATCGCGAGCGCTGGAACGACTGGGGTATCGGGTTGCTGTTGCAAGGCGACCTGAAGGGCGCCGAGTACGCATTTCAGCACGTGACCCAGGCCGAGCCGGGCTATGCCGACGGCTGGCTGAACATCGCGCGCGCTCTGATCCGGGAAGGCGAAACGGATGCGGCGCGTCCCTATGTTGAAAAGGCTCTCGCGCTGCATCCGAAACTCGCGCGCGCGGAATTCTTCCTAGCGATGACACAAAAATCCGCGGGACAGTATGACGCCGCGCTAACAAGCCTGGAGGAATGCCGTTCCCAGTACCCGCGCGATCGCGTGGTGCTGAATCAGATTGGCCGTCTCCAATTCCTGAAGCGCAATTATCCCGCCGCGGTTCGATCACTCGAGGCGACGCTCCAGATCGATCCGGAGGATGTGGAGGCGCACTACAATCTGATGCTCAGCTTTCGAGGTCTGGGAGAGACGGAAAAAGCGGAGCGCGAGGAAAAGCTATTCCGGCGATTCAAAGCGGATGAGGCGTCGCAAGCCTTAACGGCGGAGCCGAGGCTGCTGAGCGCGGAGAACAATAATGAACGCCAGCCAATTCACGATCACGTGCGTTAGTCTCGCGGTCTGCGGCTTCGGGCTGGCGTTAACCGCGCCAGACAGCGGAGTGCGCTTTACCGACGTCACGGCGCAGGCCGGAATCAAGTTCACGCAGAACTCGGGACGCACCGGGAAAAAGTGGCTGCCGGAGACGATGGGATCGGGCGCCGCGTTTTTTGACGCCGACGGCGACGGATGGCTGGATATTCTGCTGGTGAACGGAAAAGATTGGACACCGCACGGGCGGCATACGACGGCCGCGCTTTACCGTAACAACCACAACGGAACCTTCACCGATATCACGCGCGGCAGCGGGTTGGACGTCGAGATTTACGGCATGGGCGTCGCCATCGGCGACTACGATAACGATGGACGCGACGATGTTTACATCACTGCGCTCGACGGAGACCATCTGTTTCACAACGAAGGCGCCGGCCATTTCCGGGATGTTACGCGGGAATCGGGCATTCGGAACGCGCGCTTCGGCTCGAGCGCGGCGTGGCTCGACTATGACCGCGACGGCAAGCTGGACCTGTTCGTCGCAAACTACGTGCAGTGGACGCCGAAGGGCGATCTGTGGTGCTCGCTCGATGGCTCGACGAAATCCTATTGTACGCCGGAATCGTACAAAGGTAATTCATCCAAGCTGTACCGCAACCTGGGCAACGGAAAATTTGCGGATGTGACGGACCGCGCCGGGTTGGGCGATCCCTCCAGCAAGTCGCTCGGCGTCGCGGTGCTCGATTACAACCAGGACGGTTGGCCGGACCTGTTCGTTGCCAACGACACGCAGCCAAACAAGCTGTACCGCAATTTACGAAACGGGAAATTCGCGGAGGAAGGGCTGGCGGCGGGCGTCGCGTTCGGCGAGGACGGCGTCGCGCGCGGAGCCATGGGAGCGGATGCCGCGGATTACGACCGGTGCGGACGGCCGCACTTGATTGTCGGCAACTTCTCGAACCAGATGTTGGGCCTCTACCACAACGAAGGCAACGGATTGTTTGTCGATGAAGCCGCGCGCTCCACCGTCGGACGCGCCAGCTTGTTGAGTCTGACCTTTGGACTGTTCTTCTTCGATTACGATCTGGACGGCCACCCGGATATTTTCGCCGCGAACGGCCACATTGAAGAGGAGATCGGCCGCGTGCAGCCGAAGATCGAGTACCAGGAGTTACCATTGCTGTTCCACAACGACGGTCACGGCGCGTTTGCGAAAATCCCCGCGTTCCATCAGCCCATGGTGGCGCGTGGAGCGGCGTATGGCGACTTCGATCGCGACGGCGATCTGGATATTTTGATTTCCACCAACAACGGCCCGGCGTATCTTTACCGCAACGATGGCGGGAATCGGAATCACTGGCTGCAATTGAAACTGGTGGGGTCGAAGAGCAACCGCAGCGGGATTGGCGCGCGCGTCCGCATCTCGAGCGCGGGCGGACCGCAATGGCAGACGGTCCACAGCGGATCGAGCTATTGCTCCGCGAGCGATCTGGCGTTGACCTTCGGCCTTGGCCATGACACCAAGGCCGCCTCCATCGATATCGATTGGCCGAGCGGCGTAAAGCAGCATCTGGCCAACGTCGCCGCGGACCAGCATCTGATCGTCAAGGAACCGTGAGCGGCGATGAATGCTCTGCTCCTCGGTGCGGCGTTTTTTCTCGGCTCCTCCGTCACAGTCTCCACCAATTTCGAATCCGGGAGCGCCGGGAAAGTTGACGTTGTTGCGCCCGATCATTTGCGAATCGCGGTTGCGGGACAGTCGGACCAGAACCATCGCAATCGTCAGGCCAACTGGTATTACTTCCGGCTGGATCATCTGCCTCCCGCCAAGCCCGTGACCATCGATTTGGCCGACTTGCTCGGCGAATACAATTTCAAGTCCGGAACTCATGCGGTCACGAAGAACACGCGGCCGGTTTACAGCTACGACAATCGCGTCTGGCGGCACTTCGCCGACAATCAGGTCAGTTGGGACGACAAAGAACCGCATCTGACGCTGCGGTTCACTCCCGGGAAATCCACCGTGTGGATCGCGCATCTGGCGCCGTACACTAACGAGGACCTCGAAAATCTGCTGAGGCGATTCCGTGCGAATCCGGACTTCAAACAACAGACGATCGGAAAGACGGTGCAAGGCCGCAATCTACTGTTGCTGACGGTGACCGATCCATCCGTTCCCGATAGCGGCAAGAAAGCGATCTGGCTGATGGCCCGCCAGCACGCTTGGGAGACGGGCACGTCGTGGGATCTGCAGGGCGCGCTGGAATTTCTGCTCTCGCATCAACCCGATGCCGCACGAATTCGCCGATCCGATATTTTCAAAATCATTCCGATGGCCGATCCGGACGGCGTCGCCAACGGCGGGGTTCGCTTCAACGCAAACGGCTACGATCTGAATCGTAATTGGGATTCCATCGATCCGAAACTCATGCCGGAAATCGCCGCGCAGCACCAAGCCGCCTCCGCCTGGATCCGTTCCGGCCATCGCATCGATATCTTTTTGACGCTGCACAACACCGAATCCGCCGATCACATCGAAACCGAAATGGCGGAAGGCGGACCGCAATTGAAAGCTCTCGCAAACTGTTTCTGGACGCTGCTCGACAAGGACACTACGTTCTACTCGCCGGGCGGACCGCGCGAATCGGGCGCGACCACCACGTCGGGGATGAAAGGCCGCATGACGGTTTACCAAGGCCTGTTTCACGATTTCAAAATTCCGGCATTCCTAATGGAACAAATGGTCGAATCCAGCCCCAGGCTAAAGCGATGTCCCACCGTCGAAGACCGGCTAACGTTCGGCGCCGGACTTGTGCGCGTACTTTCAGCCGCCGTCGCCCGCTAGCCGTTCTACCGGGCCGCGCCTGCATCCTTTTTCCGGCGGGTATATAATTCAGAAAACGAGACACGTGTTGGGGAGGGTGGTTTGCATTCGACGTTCGCGTTGTTGACAGCCATAACGGCGGCGGGATTGACGGCGGGATCGGTGGCGCCTGCCGAACACTATACGGCGTTCGAGCGCAAGCACTGGTCGTTTGAA
>JBDTAT010000789.1:0-4184 GCA_039924505.1 Bryobacteraceae bacterium | reverse complement strand
ACAGGTTTCGACGCGATGTAGATCAAGCCGTAGGCATAGCTGTGAGGAGATAACGGCGCTACCGACAGCGTTACCAGCGAGTCGAAGATCAGGTAGGCGAAAAAATACTTATAGACTACATGCAACTTCTCCCGCCAGAGTTGCACCAACAGCGCGATGGTGAAGACGGTGGAGAGGCCCCAGAGACAACGCTCCAGGAGGCTAAGCGAACTCGTCACGGCAATCGTTCCGCTTCCGATTTTAGCATTCAAGCCGGTCCGAGTACCAGACTAAACATCGCATCGCACCGGAACCAGAAATGAAAGCTCGCCCCTCTCCCTCGCAGGAATAGGAGATTTAGTTGCCTTCCGACCCGTCACACGGCCAGCAGGCACATGGAAACGGCGAGTCGGCGGAGGCGACCGCGGCGACCGTCAGAAGCTGGATGGCGAGAAGCATGCCGAAAACGATTCTACGTACCATTGTGCGGATCTCCTAGAGTGAAAAGTAAACTTCCTTAAAACCGTATGCAAACGAGAATACCTCTATTTCATACCGGTCCGAAGATCCAGAAGTAGATTTTCGGAAATTAGAACAAGTCTCGACCCCCAGGTTCGCCAGATCCCGTTCCCGCCGGTCCGCGTTCCGGGGTTTACGCAACGCCGCCATTCTGTGGTTTACTATTTAAAGATGGCGCGAAGAATGGCGAAAACGAGGTAGCGATCGAGCGATGCGTTGCGAACCGGCAAACCACGGCGACCCGGGGGCTGCGCCTGCCCCCCGAGTGGTTGGCCGCCGGTGAGCGGAATCGGCATTATGAAGAACTTCAGACCCAAGGCCGTCCTTGCCCGCGGGGCCGCTTCCGACCTCTGGAGAAATACGCTTTCGCAGATTCCGTCGATCTTCGGGCGCTTGGTCTACCTGTCCTCCCTCCGCAACACCAACTCCGGACGCTATGAACATCACGGATTGGCGCTGGTCTTTGGGGACGACGAAGCGGACCGGGCTCTGCGCGCCAGCCACTGCGAAGCGTTCGCGGACTGGCTCGATTTTACGCTGGAGCATCAGAAGGCCGATCTGGATCTTTATCTTTCGGCGCTGGTCGAAAACAAGAGTCTGATATTGGAAACGTGGCTGCGCCTGGCGCCTTACCGCAACCTCATCCCGGGCGTCGTCGCCTCCATGGAGCGGAAATTGTACATGACGGAATTCGAGACTCTGCTGGAGCTGCTCAAGAACGAGTACGGCGTCGCCGCACCGGATCCAAACGCATAGCGACGCCGGCGACTTGGCCGATCACATCGATCTCCTCGGGATGCTGGTAGACCTGGGGACTGCACATGGAAGCCGGGTGCGGTTGCAACACCAGTTGCCCTTCCTTGAGATTGCACCAGCCGCAGGCGTAGCCATCACGGTGCTCCAGAAAATAAATAGGCCGCTCGTGCTCAGTGGCCCAGCCGGAGGCGACGATCTTGCGGCGCGTTTCGTCGATCAATACGAGCGATCCGGGCAGCAGCAGCGGATACATGACCCAATCGTCCGTGCCAATATAGGCATAGCGGTGATTCTTCAGATCGAGACCGTTCAACAGCATCAAGGGCAGTTTGCCCCAACGCTGAATCAGACGGCTCAAATACGTGGTTCGCCGGAGATCGATTCCCGGATCGAGCGCCAGCGGCAAGGTCACATCGCCGAACCCTTGCGTTTCAAAACCCACCATGTGAGTCTTCTCGATCTCCACGCAGTGGGAATCGGCGGGAAGACTGGAGACATCCACCCCGTACCATTCCAGCACCTCGAGAATGTCCAGTTTGTAGATGGCGCACAGGGTATAGAGACGGCACAGGGAGGGAACGGTCCCCTTATTCTCTATGTCCGACAGGCGGCTCAGCGCGACGATGAACTCGTCGTTGCGATGGCGCGCGGCAATCCGCTGGCTGGCCTCCTCCACATCGCGGTAGCGGAGGTTCAACCGTTCGCGCGCGCGCTTCAGTTTCTGTCCGCCTTCCTCCATGTTATGATTTTCCTCACGGCGCCCGAGCGATACTGGAAGCGGATCTGTTGGAGCGCTAGCCCATAGATTCGTCGATCTTAGGATTATACCGGCCAACGGGGCCGGGGGCAAGGCTTCAAAAGCCGATTTTGTTCTGAATTCAGAACAACAAACTCCGGGAGATGGAAATTTGAACATTGTCGTGGGAGTGACCGGAGCAAGCGGTTCGATATACGGCTGGCGTTTGCTCGAAAAATTGCGCCGTAATCCGGCAATTGAGACGCACTTGATTCTTTCACGCGCCGGCGAACGCACGGCGTGGCTGGAAATGAGCAAAACCGCGGCGGATTTCAGAGCGCTCGCCCATCATTGGTATCCGGTGGAAGACATCGGCTGCCCGTTGGCGAGCGGATCGTTCCGGACCGGGGCCATGGTCGTGGCGCCATGCTCGATTCACTCCATGTCCGCGATTGCGTGCGGCGTCAGCTCCAACCTATTGGTCCGCGCCGCCGACGTAACCTTGAAAGAGCGCCGCCCGCTGATCCTGATGGTGCGCGAAACACCGCTGCACCTCGGGCATTTGCGAACCATGACCGCGCTGGCCGAAATGGGCGCGATTCTGGCGCCGCCCATTCCGGGTTTTTACACCAAGCCGGAAACCATCCTCGATCTGGTGGACCATAGCGTCGACCGGGTTCTCGATCTGCTGGGCCAGCCGGCGGAGGATGCGCGGCGATGGGACGGGCATTAACGTTACAATCGAGACGATGCCGCGACGAAAAACTCCGGTGGAGTCGAAGCTATCCGGCCACGACGCGGCTCCGCGCCCGCGTTTCAAAAGCCGCCGGCCGCAGTGCGCGTTTCAAGGAGAGCTCGGCGCGTTCAGCCACGAGGCCATCCGACGATTCCTAGGCGATGAGGTCCAACCCTTCCCCTGCCAGCGTTTCGAGCAGGTGTTCGCGGCGCTGGCCGGGCGCAAAGTGGACGCCGCCGTCATCCCGATTGAAAACACGCTGCACGGCTCGGTGCATGAAAACTACGACCACCTGCTGCAATTCGATACGCGGATTCTGGCGGAGACCAGCGTGCGCATCGTACATAATCTGATGGCCGCCCCGGGCGTCTCCTTCCGCAACGTGCGCCGCGTTTACTCGCACCCGGTGGCGCTGAACCAATGCCTGCAATTTTTTGTGCAGCATCCGCGCGTCGAGAAGGAGCCGTTCTACGACACGGCCGGGAGCGTCAAAATGATTATGGAGGGCAGGCCGGGGGACGCCGCCGCGATTGCCTCCAGTGTGGCGGCCGATATTTACGGCGCGCACATCCTGAAACGCTCAATTGAGGACGACCGCCAAAATTTCACGCGCTTCTTTCTATTGGAACGGGGGGGAACGAAAGCGCGTAAAACCCGGCCGGCCGCAGCCGCATCGATTTCGGCGCCGGGCGCATGGAAGACGTCGTTGGTATTCACCACGCGCAACAGTCCCGGCGCGTTGTTCCGCGCCTTGAGCGCATTCGCGCTCCGCGACGTGAGCCTCGCGAAAATCGAATCGCGGCCGCTGCGGGGAAAACCATGGGAATATCTTTTTTATCTCGATTTTCTAGGGCATGTCGAAGAACCGCGCGTGAAAAATGCGTTAGGCCACCTGAGAGAGCTGGCCGATTTTCTGCGCGTTCTGGGAACCTATCCCCGCGGCGACTAGCGGTATACGGTATACGGTATACGGTATACGGTAAAAACCGCTCCGCGTTCGGTTTTGCCGATCCGCGCACGTTAGGGTTTGTTACGAAATAACCATACCCACCGCTCCGTCACCCGGCGAAGCCGGAACCAAAGAGGGGCGGTTAAAAGCTCCCGGCAACCGCTCCGTTACGGTCACGGCTCGGTTACGATTTGCGGAAATTCGAGGCGCTCTCGGCGTGCGCTGAAGGCGCGTAAACACTAGCCAAAACTTTTCCGCCACTTTCGGCAAGAATCCAACTGCGCAGATACTCACGGTCACGGCTCGGAAGCGCTTTCCGGAGAGCCGGGCGCGCAGGCGAATGGATAGGTTATTTCGTGACAGACGCTTGGCAAGCGGACCGTCGCGACTTCTGCCGTGGCTGCCGGCGGACCACGCGGTCAACTGTTTTTTTTCGGCGTGCAGTCCAGCCCAATCACCAGGTTCATGGCAATCGACGGCACCACCATCGGAAAGTTCGACCGGGTCCG
>JBDTAT010000788.1:0-3969 GCA_039924505.1 Bryobacteraceae bacterium | reverse complement strand
CGATTGCGTGGTGACGATTTGCAAGTTCGGGTCGTCATGCGTGATCTTGCGGTCCATCGATTCCGGCGCCGGCATGCGCCCGTATTCGCTCTTGGAGACGTTCAATTTCCAGTCTCCGCTGAAATTCGGCGTGGCAAACGCCGAAGCCGGTCCGGCAAGCAGCGCCAGACTAAAAACCGTTAAGAACAGGACCGAAGTTCGAGTTTGCATACAATTATTCAGAGTATATCAGGACGGACGCGGGTCCCAACGCCGGGGATCCAAAATTTGCGATTTTTTACGCAACGCGCGTGATCCGAAATTCCCGTCGCCTGCGCGTAGTAAATGTCGGAGGAGAAGGGCTGTCACAGGACGCCCTCCACCGGCATCCGGGGCGGGACCTAACCTACGAGGCCCGCACCCGGTACCGGTAAAATCCCTACTCGCCCGGAGGAAGCCGGAAGTCCACGCGGCGCTCGCGATTCAGACGGACGCTGAAATCGCGATCCACTTGCGCCAGCGGAGCCGTGCGGGTTTCCTTCTGGCGGGTCACGTAATGCAGCGTATCCCCCGTCACCCAATAGGCCACAGCAGCGTGGATGCTGCCGTCGTGAAATGCGATCAGATAAAGCGGAGGCCGGTATTCCGATTCCGTGTCGATGGGCGCGGCCGGCGCAGCGGGCGCGACGACCGGCGCGGGCGCTTGAACGTACGGAGTCTGCATCACCGGCTGCACGGTCTCGGGCACATAGTCCTGGTTGATCACCACCGGCGGCGCGGAGTACCCATAATCGGTGTTGGGATAGCCGCCGTAGCCACCACCGTATTGCGGGTAGTAGGAGCCACCGTAAAAATACGGATCGTAATAATACGGGAAGCCGAATCCATATCCGAATCCGCCGATGAAATACGATCCCCCGCCGCGAAACCGGTCGTTGTCCCGGTATCCGCGAAAGCCGTATCCCGACCCGCGAAAGGCGCCACCGCCATAGCCGCGTCCGACAGCGCCGCCACGGGATCCGCCGCCGCCACGATAGCCCCCGCCCATCTGGCCCGTGCCGGTATGACCACCACCTCCACCCATGTGACCCCCGCCGCCGCCGCCCATGTGACCGCCTCCGCCGCCACCGCCGCGATGCTGCGCGGAAACCGGAACAGCCAGCCAACAGAGTATTGCCAACGACGCCAGCCAAGTCATAACTGCCTCACTACCCAGAGTGTAGTCCCGGTTACGGATGTTCGCAAGGGGCAGTCTGGTTCAATCTGCGGGACCATCATCATGAAACAGGGGATGAAACCAGAACCAGGGGCTGGGGAATCTTTCTTCGGAGCCGGCCCCGTCGCCGCCTCGCCCTTGACCCAACCGGGATCGTTCCGATTATTTCGCGGAGAGCAACCGGTTCAGCGCGTCGAAGGCGTAGTTGACCTGCTCGCCGCCGGCCGCGCCGGTTTGAGATTGAATCTTCCCGCAGCCGGTTATCGCGGCCGGTTATCGAGTGGCTTCCACCCCGCGCTTGGGTGTACAGTATCAGATGATTATGAAAAAGTTTTGGCGTCTCGCATTTTTGTACACGCTGTGTTTACTGTTAATCGCCGGCGTTGCCGCCATGATGGCGCAAACGCCGAAGGCGAAGCGAATTAATCGAGCTATCGAACTGCTCGCCAGCGGACAGACAATTTACTACACCGGCTCGCACTCGGGAACTGTCGGCACATTCGATCAAGGCGTGAAGGACGCGCAGACCTATGCCGATTACATCAGCTACGACATGGAGCACGCGCCCTTCGATGTGAGGGGACTGTCGGAGTACATGCAAGGGCTGGTGAAGGGCGGCCCGACCAAGAGTGGCCATCGCACGCCGGCTGTCATCGTCAACGTGCCGGTTGACGGCTGGGATGAGGCCGTGGTCCACGCGAATTCCTGGATGTTCCAACAGGTGCTGGCTACCGGCGTGCATGGAATTCTTCTCTGCCACGCCGATACGCCCGGCGCCATCCGCGCGTTTGTCGAAGCGGTGCGCTTTCCAAATCACCAGGAAGGCGTGGGCGCGGGACTTAGTGAAGGACGCCGCGGAGTGCATGGCAACGCAACCGCCGCGAAAATCTGGGGAGTCTCGCAGGCGGAGTACGAAGAAAAAGCCGACGCATGGCCGCTGAATCCGAATGGCGAACTGCTGCTCGGTGTAAAAGAAGAGGACAAGTACGCGCTGGCCAACGTCGAAAAAAATCTGAAGGTTCCCGGTATCGGTTTCGCCGAGTGGGGTCCGGGCGACATGGCGCTATCGCTGGGCGTTCACGCGATGGGCGGCGCGGCCGTGAAGGATCCTCGCATGCAGGCCGCGCGCGGGAAGGTCTTCGCAGCGTGCCGCGCCAACCATTTGTTTTTCCTGAATACGATGACGCCTTCCGACGTTATCGACATGATTAAGGAAGGCGTGCGGATTGGACCAGCTAGCCAGCAAGCCGCCGAAATTGGCCGCAAATTCACCAAGCGGCAGATGCCGTGGTAACGGAGCCCCTCCAGATATGTACCGTTTGATTTTTTCCATGGGACTGGCCGCGTTGGGAATCGCGGCCGCACAACAGTCTCCGAATACCCTGACATCCAACGAGTCTTCGCACGATTGGAAACTGTTGTTCGACGGGACAACCCTCGACGGATGGGAACAGCACGGGGGCGGCGATTTTTCGGCACATAATGGCGCCATTGTGTGTCCCGGAACCAGCGCCGGTTGGCTGGGCACTTCGCAGACTTACTCCGATTACATTTTGAAATTGCAGTTCCGCGGCGCGGCGACGGTGAACAGCGGCGTGTTTCTGCGATCCCAAAAAGAGGGACAGCCGCACATCACCGGCTACGAGCTGCAAATCTGGGATTACCAGCCGAAGGGCTACAACACCGGCAGCCTGGTGGGGACCGCCAAGGCGGAGGCGGTGAAGATTCTTCCGGACCAGTGGAACAACTATACGATCACCACCGATGGCAATCATTACACGATTGTCTTGAATGGGAAAACGTTGCTCGATACGCGCGACTCCAAGCACCTCTCCGGCGTCATCGGATTTCAGTGCCAGAAAAACAATCGCGTTGAATTTCGAAATATCAGGTTGAAGCCGATCGGCCACTAGAAGCGGCGGCGGCGGAAGGAGTTTGACATCTCATGAAATATTCGATTCTTACATCTTCAGTTGCGTTACCGGCCGCGCTGGCGATGCTCTGCGCCGTCCCGTCGTTCGGACAGTTGGGAATGTTCTCTACCGAGCAGCGGAAAGATATCACGCGCGCCTGGACCGGGGAACGGTTTCCCGACGGCCGTCCGAAGGTCCCCGACGACGTGCTGGAACGTCTGAAGAACACCTCCGCCGAAGAAGCCTGGGGAACGCTGCGGCACCACGGATTCAAACTGCAGCTGGAAGGTAATTGGCGAACCATTAACGTGAAGCCGGGCGAGCGTCTGGTCGGCCGCGCCGTCACCGCGCAATTCATGCCGCAGCGTCCGGACCTGAACGCGGTCATCAACGATCACGGCAAGCAGGAGGGCCGCGTCGGCCATGGACAGAATTCCTGGGTGATCGACACGCTGACGAAGGGCGACGTCATGGTGGTAGATCTGTTCGGCAAGATCAAAGACGGCACGATCATCGGAGATAACCTTGGCACCTCGATCATGACGAAGACCGGCACGGGCCTGGTGGTGAACGGAGCGGTGCGGGACCCGAGCGGCCTTTCCGAGATCGAAGGCTTCAAAGTGTTCGCGCGCGACTTCCATCCGAGCGCCATTGCCGACACGACGCTCACCGGCTGGAATATTCCCATCCGCATCGGCGACGTGACGGTGCTTCCCGGCGACGTTGTGCTGAGCGATCTGGACGGAATCACGTTCATTCCGGCGCAGTACGCCGCCGAAGTGGCCGACGAAAGCGAGCTGACCCATTTTCGCGATGAGTGGGGCCACTTGATGCTGCGGGAACAGAAATACACGCCCGGCC
>JBDTAT010000787.1:0-3004 GCA_039924505.1 Bryobacteraceae bacterium | reverse complement strand
GCTCAATCAGAATCGACTCGGCTTGCAGTCCCAGGCACAGGTCTTCGCTCAGCGTGGTAATGCGGCTCAGCTTCACGCCGGCCTCCGGCTTGAACTCGAACGTCGTCACCACCGGTCCCGGATTGATCTGCGTCACCGAGCCGCGGACGCTGAACTCCTCGAACTTCGACTTGATCAATACCGCGATCTCCTTCAATTCCTGGCTGTCGTACGGATTGCGGGCCGGCGCGTCGTTCAGCAAAGTGGTCGGGGGAAGCTCGAAATGGGCGGGCTTCTTCGGCGCGGTTCCGGTCGCCGCGGTTTCAACCGGCGCAGTTTCAAACGGAAGCGTCACGCGTTGAAACGTAACTACCGCGCGCGGCGGAACTTCCGCGGGCGCTTCGGCCGTGGGGGCCGGGTCCGGCTCCAACGCATGAATCGGAATGTCGGCGGCTTCTTCCCACGGCGGCGTATCCGCGGCCATCGCTGCTTCCACCACCTCAGGTTCCCCGGCCGGCATTTTCCTGCGCCGCGGCCGCAGCGAATCGCCTGCGTCCTGCTCCGCCTCCTGCCTGGCGGCCTGTTTCAACGCCCGCTTTTCGGCGCGAATTTTCGCTCTTTCCTGCGCGCGTTCGGTCCGCACGGCGCGCCAGTTGGCGAATCGCGCCCACTGGCGGTCGAAATAGGCCAGCGGTCCCTGGCACCACTCCGCCAGCTTCGCCATCGAGAACGAAGACACCAGATAGACCGAAAGAATCAGGCACGTGCCCGTCAGCAGCACTGCGCCCAGCCGGTTAAACCGCACCGCGAGGAAATCCGCCAGAACCCCGCCCGCCAGTCCGCCCGCGGGTAACGTAAAACCAATCGGCCTCCAGTTGCCGCCCAACGCGAACAACGCGCAGATGGAGGAGAGCAGCAACGCCGAGCCGCACACCTTCGACACCGGACCGTCAATCGCCGCCGACCGCACCCACTTCCACGCCAGCAGGAGCGCGAGCAGCGGCAGTGCGAAGGCCGCCAGCCCAATGGCTTGCAGGCAATAATCCGCGATGTGCGCGCCCACGTTCCCCGTGAGGTTCGCCACCGCATGAGATCCCGCCGCCGTGTTCCAGGAAGGGTCTTGTGGGGAATATGAAATCAGGCTCAGCAGCAGGAAGACGCCCGCGAATAGAAACACTACTCCGCAGGCTTCATTGAGCCTCACAATTCGAGTCGGTCCTAGTATCCTCATCCCGCGTTAGCGGAAGCTGGCCAGAGCGATTACTATTATGCCAAAAATTATGCGGTAGTAGCAGAAGAAGTTCAAAGTGCGGCTGCGCAGGAAGTCCAGGAAGAACGCGATGGTCAGGAATCCAACCACCGCGCTGACCGAAATTCCGAGGAGAAAGGGAACCTTCATCGCTACCGGAATGCCGCCGCTCTTCGATAGCTGATGCAGGCCGTGCAGCGCCGCGCCGGCGATGGCGGGCGTCGAAAGCAGGAACGAAAAGCGTGCGGCCGTTTCCCGGTCCAGATTCCGGAACAAGCCCGCCGCGATGGTGACGCCGCTGCGCGAGGCGCCGGGAATTACGGCCAGCGCTTGCGCCACGCCGATGGCAGCCGCGTCCTCCCCAGACACCAGCGCCATGTCCTTGATCCGCCGTCCCACGCGTTCCGACACCGCCATCAACACGCCGATGACAATCAGCATGATCCCCATCACCCACGGCGTCCGCCACGTGGTTTCGGCTTGCTTATTGAACAGCAATCCCACTACGCCGACCGGAATGGAGGCGCCCGCCAGCAGCCACAACAGCATCGGATTGCGTTTCAGCTCCGGGTCCTTGCCGGCCCGCAGTCCGAACCCCTGCGCCAGAATCTGTACCCAATCCTGAAAGAAATAAATCAACACTGCCGCCAGCGTCCCCACGTGCAGCGCGATATCGAACGTCAGCCCCTGATCCGGCCAGCCCAGAAGCCACGACGTTAAGTAAAGATGCGCCGTGCTGCTGACGGGCAGGAATTCGGTGAGACCCTGGACGATGCCAAGGACAATGAGCTGGTAAAGAGGCATGAATCAGCAGGATAACCCAAAGCGGCGCGCGTATTCAGCGGCTGACATCCGGCATGACACTCAGTAGGGATGCCAGCGGAAACGCCCGCAGATCCTCAACCAGCACATCCGGCCCCGCGGCCGCGAGTTCGTCCGCCGTTGCAATTCCGGTGGCGACGGCAATCGCCCGCACGCCGTTAGCCCGCGCCGCGCGAATGTCGTTCGGATGATCGCCGATCAGCGACACCGCGCTGTCCGGCGAAATCCAGCCCTCCCGCCGCGCCTGCCGCACTGCCAGCCGCACCAGCCCGGCTCGATCTTTCGCAAACTCGGCGAATGCGCCAAAGCGGATATAGTGCGCCAGCCCGGCCCGCTCCATTTTCTTCCAGCCGATGCGCGTCAGGTTCCCGGTAACCAGGCCCACTGGAATCCCGCGCCGGTGCAGCCGCCACAACAGTCCGCGCACACCCGGACATACGCGCCGCCGCAAATCCGGGCATCGGCGCGCATAAACCTGTTGCGCATACCGGACAATCTCCGGCATCGCCCGCCGGATCAGCGCTCTCGACGCTCCGGCATTGGCGAGCATAACAGCCACAATGTCGGGGTCGAGCATCCCCTGCACCGGCACGTCCTCGGTGGTGGTCTCGATCCCGGTCACGCGCAGCGCGGCCGCAACCAGCGCCTCGCGATGATCGGGCCCGGCCCGCCGGATCAGCGTCCCATCGATGTCAAACAGCACGAGCGCGCTGGGCATGCTTCATGATAGCTATTGCTAGCCGCGCGCCCTCTTCAATATGTCTGCCTTCGAACGAGCCAATTCAACGCCGTTACGGATCAAATGTGTGACTCTCACAATGTCGACGCCTTCGTGCCCCGCCTCAAATTGAACCTCCGTAACTTCCGCGTCTCTGCCACCAAAGACTTTGTGGAGAGCCTCAAGGATCTTGATTTCCGCTAGCCTCCAGCAGCGCGGCCGGGGATTGTTGCGAT
>JBDTAT010000786.1:0-4734 GCA_039924505.1 Bryobacteraceae bacterium | reverse complement strand
ATCCGGACGAAATCGCCCGCGTCGCCGCCGATTTCCACGCCGAGCACGCTCCCGCCGGCCCCACTGAGGAATTTCTGGTCGAGCAACTCGCCCGCGCCGCCTGGCGCATCCGCCGCCTCGGCCGCATCGAGGTGGGCCTCATCGGCTATCAAATAGCCCTCGCCGCCAAGCGCGCCGAATGCGAGCTGCGCCAGGATACCAGCCGCGCCGACACCGAAATTTATAGCGACAATAGCGTCCTGATGGGCGCCGCCTTCCACGAGGATTGCGACCAGCGCCGCCGCGCCCAGGAAACCATCGCCCGCATGCAGGAGGCGGCCGAGCGCGGGTTCCTCCGCTGTCTCAAAGCCCTCCACGCCGAACAGGACCGCCGCCGCAAAGCCCCGGTTCAACCCTCGCCCGTCCAAAAAATCGGACACGCCGCCGCGTCCGTTGCCCCTGGCGCCTCCAACGTCGTCACCCTGCAACCTGCCGCGCAAACGCCGCCGTCCGCCATCCAGGCGCCCCGCGCCACACGTCAACGCCAATCAACCTCAATTGATCGCGAATCGGAAAATAATCGTGGTTCAGATTTATCCGATAACATACCCCTGGAGTGATAGGCCGCCGGTACCGCTTCTTATGGAACTTTTTGCCCTCGCTATCTGGTATTCCGAGGGTATTGGTGTCCGGCCAGTTTCATGTGATACTGATTTCACATGTACAGGAGGACCGGGAAGTGGCTCGATTTCTTTGTATTTTGGCTTGTATTTCGTGGCTTTCCCCCGCGTCTCAGGCGGGTCCGATCTTTGACATTACCGATCTCGGCGCGTTGGGCGGCGCTTCCGCCACCGCTTTCGGACTGAATACTTCCGGTCAGGCAGCCGGCACGGCCCAGACAGTAGATGGGGATAACCACGCCGTCTTCTTCAACAACGGCTCTATCTCCTACCTCACTTCCGCGCCCAGCCAAGCCTCGGCTATTAACGACGCCGGTCAAATCGCCGGAACATCTTATGTAAATGGTGTCGCCCAGGCCTTTGAGTGGTTCGGCAGCGCTCATAATCTCGGCACGCTTGGTGGCGCCAATTCCTACGCCATGGCCATCAATAACCGGGGCGATGTCGCGGGTCAATCCGAGACTGCCGCCGGCGCGGGCCGCGCGTTTCTCGATTCGAGCGGTGTCATGCGCGATCTCGGATCCTTCGACGGCGGCAACTGGAGTTCCGCTTACGCCGTCAATTCCCAGGACCAGGTGGCCGGTTACGGGATGACGGCCGCCGGAAACTTCAACGCATTTCTCTGGAGCCAGGCGCTAGGCTACACCAATCTCGGCACGCTCGGCGGAGCCAACAGCTACGCCATGGGTCTTAACGATGCCGGCCAAGTGGTCGGCAGTTCCACGCTTTGGACCGGCGATTCTCACGCGTTCCTCTACTCCGGCGGAATCCTGCGCGACCTCGGCTCTCTCGGCGGCTCCAGCTACGCGTACGGGATTAACGATTCGGGCGAAGTGGTCGGCTACTCCTGGCTTTACGGTAGCGACGTCTCGCACGCGTTCGTCTACCTGAACGGAATCATGCTCGATCTCAACAACCGGCTCGCGCCCGGTTCGGACTGGGTGTTGACCCAGGCCTATGCCGTCAACGCCAGCGGCCAGATAGTAGGAACCGGCTGGCACGACGGCCAGTTGCACGCATTCCTGGCAACCGATCCTCCCGGCCCGCCCGATCCTCCCGAAACCGTGCAGCCGTCGCAGTCCTTGTCTACACCGGAACCGGCGACGTTCGCACTGATCGCCGCCGGCGGCATCTTCCTATTTCTCACGCGCCGCCTGATTCGGGGACAGGCTGCGTAATGGCTAATTTTCCGGCAAGCTCCAACTAATGCTTCAGCTTTTGCGCGCGGGCGACGACCGTTTCGCGTTGGCCGGCGCTCCAGGTGTCTTGCAGTTGCTTTTCGGGGATGCCCAGCACGCGGCCTAATAGAATGTAGGCGGGCAAAGCATGCTCCAGTTTTTTCCAGCGGGCCATTTCAATTAATGCCGCGAGCGCGCGCTGATGAAGTTCTTCGAGAACTGCTGGATCGCGGTCTTCGGTGAGCGTCACTAGCGCGACCGAGGCGTTATTGCGGTCGGTCCAGGCCAGCGAGTTCAACATCTCGATGAACCAGGTCGGTTCAATCTTGTAGCCGGCATCCGGGTCCAGATGGGCTTTGACGGCCAGTGCGGCCATGGCCCGGAGGGCGTTGCTCCGAACCGTATCGTCGGGATCGGTGAGCGCATATTGGAGGTCGTTGACCACATCCGCCTTCTTCGGCGCGTAGCCAATGACGTAGGCGGCAATGGCGCGCTGCTCGGGGTCGTCTGCGTTGCGAAGGACGTTCCGCACTGCCTTAATGTCGTTCTTGACCAGATCGACGAACTGCTCCTGCACGGCGCGGGCCTCGGGGTAGGCCATTAAAGAATGACCGTTGGTGAGATCTTCGGCCGTCTCACCGTTATGGACGGCTTCATCGACCTTGGAAAGAAACTGCTGGTAGGCGGTGGTAATCTCGTCGGGCAGAGTCAGTTCGGTCTCAGGAGGCGTACGGAGGTCGAAGTGGGCGGCGCCCTTTTCCTGAATTCCCACGTAGAGGACGATTTTGCCTTGATCGCAGCAAGTGGCCTCCAGGTGCGAATCGATGACGCCGGGAATTTTATTCAGTCGGTCTTCGATATCGCCCTTGGAGCCGGCCAGCGGCTGCCCTTCCGTGAAACCGAGCGCTTTTCGGATGCGCAATTCCGGGACCTTGCGCACGCCGTAGAAATTAATGATGCCAATACGCGGCGCTTGCACCGGCAGCGCCGCGGCGGCTAATAGACTGAAAACTAGTAGTTGCAACTCTCAGTGTGACGTATGCGGAGCCGAAATAGCTACGCCTGTTTGTCGGCCAGGGCGCCGATGACCGGCAACATCCACTTTTCGTTGTTGTAGGCCTTATACATCAGCATCAGGTAGCAAATGAAGATGCCCAGCGAGAAGCACAGGTACAACAACAGGCTGATGATGGAACCGATGATCGGAATCACGTGGAGCGCGATAGAGAAAACCAGCAGTGCGATCCAGCACACGAAGATGCCGATACCGAAGAAGATCGACTGGAAGGCGTGAAAGCGGATGAGCCGGTTTTGGTTGTATGGCGCCAGCACCAGAAAGATGATTCCGGTCAGGATGCCAAGAATGTAGCAGAGAGCGCCGGCCACGTTATCGGTGAGGCCACCGCCGGCCTGCGCGGCGGCTGGGGTCGGACCGGGTCCGTAATTCGGCGGCGGCGGGGCGTAGCCTTGAGCCGGACCCGGCGGCGGCGGGGGCGCGCCGGCCCCGATCGACGTGCCGCATTTAGCGCAAAATGCGCCTTCCACTGCTGATCCACAACTTGGACAGAAAGCCATAGCACCTCTCCAGTTCCATCTACTGTACTTAAACCGCGGGTTCCAAGCAAGTAGCGCGCGCCCGGCGCGGAAACCGGGTCACACAGCCCGCATTGGCAGTATTTGATATGTGGCGCGCCGGCGGGAGTTTGTGACGGGAATTTTTCCAGCACCTTCCTCCACTCGCAGAACGCTCTCCAATCGTTTGCTGGATAAACTCCGCCATGGCGCAGCCATGCAGCGGGCCGCGTTGCGTGGTTTTTAGGACCAGCATGTCGAGAGTTCCCGGCAACAGCTCACCGGGGGCTGATTACCTCTCTCCCATAAGCAGGTTATGGGAAAAGTCCGCCGCGGCGCGGCTGGAATGCCAAGAAATATAAGTCCTGCGCCGTCTGGCGCCGAGCCGCCTACGACAGGATTCGCCGCAGATTCTCGAAGCTGGTGCGGGCGGCCGCGATGGAATCGCCCTGAATGGCGTTGTCCTGCTCGACACAGAAATGTTTCAGGCCGGCCAGATCCGCGTTTTCAAAAATGGTTTTATAATCGATCTCGCCTTCGCCCACCGGAACCAGTTGCGCGGCGCGTTGCCGTTCCCGCTGCGGCATTTCCGGCGTCATCGCCTTGATGCCCTTGGCGTCCTTCACGTGCCACAGCGGAAACCGCCCCGGATTCTCGTGAAACATCTCCAGAATATTTTTCCCCGCGACCGTTGCCCAGCCGATGTCGAGTTGCATCGCCACCAGCGACGGATCGGTCTCGGCGAGCAGAATGTCGTACGGCGTTTTCGACTTATTGCCTTCGAGCGGTGAGAACTCCATAGTGTGGTTGTGGATGAGAATCTTCATCCCGAACTTCTTCGCGGCCGCTCCGTGGCGATTGGCTTCCTCGGCCGTTCGTTTCACCGATTCCTCCGTCTGTGCGCGTGGCGCCGGGCGGCGCGCGCCTGCGGCCGGGCGGGATGCGGGGACCCTTCGAGCGGCGTGAATCTCCGTGTATTCGATGCCCATCACCCGAAATCCTTCGAGCTCCTTTTCGAGACCGGGGCCCTCGGCTGCTCCGGCGTGCGTGCTGGGAGCGGTGAGGCCAAGGCGGTCGAGCATCGCGCGATACTGCTCGGGCGTCATGCCGCCGTAGTCGACCGGCTCAACTTCCTTGTAGCCGATCGCGGCCACCTTCGCGAGCGTGCCCGGATAATCTTTCGCGGTGAGATTGCGGACCGTATAGAGCTCCAGCCCAATGTGATTCTTCCAGTCGCGGGAAGCGGCGCACGCGGCCGTCCCGCCCAAAGCGAAAAACCCGCCGGCGTACGCGGCGGCTTCCTTAAAAAATGTGCGGCGATTTTT
>JBDTAT010000785.1:0-3828 GCA_039924505.1 Bryobacteraceae bacterium | reverse complement strand
ATCGCTAATCTTTCGCTAACACGATTTTCTGGTGTCTCGGGACTGGCAATGACCCAGATCTCTCGCGCAAGCTTTTGGTTTAGTCGAACCGGCTCAATATTGCTACCGACCCTAACCAACAGCGAGGCACTTCGGGTCCCAGGCTCGACCAGCAGACGAACGCCGGGCGTCAATCCCAATCTCCCCATATCCCGCAGTGCGGCGGGATTTCGGTCCGAGACGCTACTGATCACGGCTGGAACGCCGCAAACCCATTTTAGGAGAGAGGTCTCCTGAAGCCGCCGTACCGCGCCGTTTCGTTCAGGAATGGGATGTCCATGAGGATCGGTATCCGGATCGCCGAGTTTGGCGGCAATTCGGTCTTCCAGGCGTTCTGAAATGTAGTGTTCCAGCCGTTCGGCTTCCTCATGGACTTCATCCCAGGGGTAATCCAGAACATCGTGCAGAAATCGTTCCAGCAGGCGGTGATGGCGCAGAACCTCCAACGCGCGATACTTGCCCGCGTTAGTTAGGAGGACACCATGATGCTTCTCATACTTCACAAGCGGCGGTCGTAGGGAAGCGAATTTCTGAAGCATGCCCGTCACCGATGCAGCGCGAATACCAAGGTGGTGTGCAATCGCATTGCTGGTAACGCGCGATTCTTCCGGTCCACTTAGCTCCAGAATTGCCTTCAAGTAGTCGTCTGTGGATTCCGTGCTGGCGCCATGTATTTTAGGAGGCACTAAACAGATGCTAGCTCAGGACTTGACCTGCTGCAACCGGCCTCCAACGGAACCTTTGAAAGACGCCGCGCTAAGCACGCGTATAATTTCTCGTTGACACAATCTTGCCGATTGAGTTAGTTTTAGGAATGCCTAAATTCGTTGGTGCTCGGTTCTCTCGGCATTCTGTGCTGAGTGTCTTCGTGTTCCTTCGATTTTCTACTTCACCTTTTCCCCTGCTCGCGCAGGGCGAGACGACCAGCGCCATCGTAGGCTCGGTGAGCGATCGGACAGGAGCCGCGATTGCCGGTGCCACCGTGACCATAACCGGCACGGACAACGGGATAAAGCGATCGGTGAAAACGGATGATGCCGGGCGCTTCAACTTCCCCCAGCTCAAACCCGGTTCCTATTCTGTGAGAGCGGAGGCGGACCGCTTTGAGGCCCGACAGAAAGACTCTGTAGCGGCCGGCCTTGGCCAGAAGCAAACGATCGACTTCACGCTGGATATCGCCGGCGTAAGCCAAGCCGTCACGGTGACGGAGCAAGCCCCGTTGATCAACCCAGGGAATCCGAACACATCAACGACGTTGACGGCGCTCGCGCTCGAAGACCGTCCGAACCCTGGCGGCGACATGACGTATCCGCTCCAGTTTGCCGCAGGAGCCCTGATCAACACCGCGGGCAGCGGGAATGATTTCGTCGGCGGCGCCAACGGCTACGGCAACGTGGAATTCAATGGCCTGCCGGCGCTGGCAAACGGCTACATCGTTGACGGTCTGGAGACAAATGATCCCCTCACAAATCTCAACAGTGGCCTCTCGACCAATCTGGTATTGGGTTTGAACTCAATCGCTGAAGTGACTGTCAACACGCTTTCTTATGCCGTCGATCAGGGCCGGTATGGAGCTGCCCAGGTCAACTACGTGACCAAATCAGGCACCAATCAATTTCACGGAAACCTGTACGAGCTGTGGAACGGGTCCAAATTCAACGCGGCCGACTTCTTCACGAACTCCACGCCTGGCAACCACAAGCCCCGCTCGACGGTGAACCACCTCGGCGGCAGCCTGGGAGGCCCGATTATCCACAACAAGCTGTTCTTCTTCTTCGATTCTGAATGGGTGCGGATCGCTTTGCCGATCGTCACGGCCACAACTGTGCCGACTCCAGCACTTGAAAGTTACGTGCTGCAGCAACTGCCGCGCGGCGGCGTGGATTCCGTGACCGGATCGACCTATCAACCAGCACCGCAATTGGTGCCGTTCTATCAGAAACTCTTTTCTCTCTACGGCAATACGGCTGGAGTGCCCCTGGCAATCCTCGGCTGTCCGTTTAACAGCGATGGAGGCGTCGCCCCTGGCTATCCTCCGAATGGAAACGGCTGTGCGAACCGTCGAAGCGTTTCGCACTCAAGCGACGACAAGGAACAGGTGCAGACGGCGCGCGTCGACTACAACATCAGCGAGAAGAACATCACCTGGTTCCGGTTTCAGGTGGATAACGGCCTTCAGGCCGCCTACACGGACCCCATCAATTCGCTATTTGATGCGATTTCGCCCCAGCCCCTGTACTCGTTCGCGTCGGGTTACACGCACGTGTTTTCCTCGAATCTGGTGAACTACTTCAACCCGGCGTTTTCCTGGTACGAAAGCTTGTTCGGCCCCAGCGATCTGCAGAAGACTTTGGCCGCCTTTCCGATTGTGTTGCAAGGAAGCGGAGCCAATGCGCCGTTCACGCCGCTCGGCGGGCTCGATAACACTTGGGTACAAGGCCGGCGAGCCTCTCGTTTCTTTATCAACGATAACCTCGCCTGGACCAAGGGGGCGCATGAATTCCGGTTTGGAACCAACATCCGGATCTTCCGGCTCAATGATTATGACTTCGGCGAAGGAGCGGTTCCGTTAGTCACCTACAACACCTTGCCGCAGTTCATTTATGGCGTCGCATCGACCGCTTCGGTGACGTACCCGCTAGCGAATTCGCAACCCTATAACTTCCTCAATGTCGACCTCTATGCGCAAGACACCTGGAAGATCACGCGGACGCTCACGTGGACCTTCGGGTTGCGCGCAACCCACAATTCGAACCCGCTGAACCCGCACGACGCTGTGGCGCGGCTGGCGGGGTCCTTCGCTTCCATCTCTCACGACGTCAATCAGCCTTTAAACGAGGCAATCGATACGCATCTCGGAAATGTTTTCGTATCGACGCCTCTGGCACTCCTTCAGCCCAGAACCGCCATCGCGTGGCAGATAGCGCCGAAAACGGTGTTGCGCACCGGTTTAGGCCTGTTCAGCGATCTTTTGCCGGGAAGCATCGCCGATGTCGTCGGCACCAATCCGCCCTATTCGAAGACGTTTCAGGGCGGCCTTCTGGGCACGGTGGGCGGAACGGCCATTGCACCGGGAGTGCCGAACAGCGCCGTGGACGCCACAGCCGCCGCGAATCAATCATTCAACACCGGCTTTGCGCAAGGCCAGCTCTCCTGCGCCTCGCCTCTAGCCAGCCCGAATGCCTGTCTCCCCCCGATCGCAATTACGGCTGTCCCGGACGGAAAGCTGCGTGCGCCTTACTTCATGCAATGGAGCTTTGGCCTCGAACACCAAATCGGCAATACGATCAATCTTCGGGCACAGTATGTGGGAACCGCGTCGCGCAACCAGCCCTATGAGACACAGGTGAACGGCTATCAGACAGTGTGCCAGGGTTGCTTCGCACCATTTCCTTACGGCGCGCCGACAGATCCGCGCTTCGGGGCTGTCACCCAATTGAACACGGGCGCGAACAGCCATTACAACGGGTTGCAGTTGACCGCTGAAAAGCGGCTCGGCCATGGTCTACAGGTGCAGGCTAACTACACCTGGAGCCGTTGCATGGACACGGTCTCAAATGGCGGATTCCTTCCGTTCTCTGCCGGCGGAATTCTCTCGCCTTTGCCGGGCGATCTTGCGCGGCGATACGGCCCGTGCGACTATGATATCCGGCATAATTTCACGGCTCAATTTGTCTACCAGTTGCCGATCAAAATCCGGAACCACGCATTGGGTGCCGTGCTGAACGGATGGCAGGTGTCCGGAACCGCGTTTTGGCACAGCGGCGTTCCCTTCTCGGTCTTGAGCAC
>JBDTAT010000784.1:0-7866 GCA_039924505.1 Bryobacteraceae bacterium | reverse complement strand
GCAGTCTTTCCCGTTGCCTCTTACGTTGGGCGGAGTCGGTGTCACGATCGGCGGATTCGATGCCCCGCTGCTTTCGGTGGCGCCCACCGAAGTCATCGTGCAGGCGCCTTGGGAAATACCGGCTTCGGACACACAATATTTTCCGCCAGTGAAGGTCGAAGTCAGGACGTCGGCGGCGTCTCCGTTTGTGCCCGCGGTCAGTGAAAGTCTAAGCATGGGGCCCGCGGGCGGGATCTTTCTAACTTCTGGAGTATTCGACGCTCTGGCTTCTGGAAACGTCGATACGCTCGTCGTTCACCAGTCATGGGACGCACTCGTAACCCAGGCCAATCCCGCGCGCCCCAACGAGATTGTCCATATCTACGGCGCCGGTTTCGGGCGAGTAGACTCGCCTCCGCCGACTGGCATGCCTGCTCCTTCCAACCCACCGGCGCAAACCATTGTGCCCGTCACATGCACAAGTTTCGCGGCAGACGGTCGAACGATATTGCCGATTCCCGTCCTATATAGTGGATTGGCCCCCGGCCTGGCTGGCTATTATCAACTCGATGTACGCCTGCCTGCCTCGAACCTGACAACTCCTGTTACAGGGTTCCAGTGTATCGGGGAGGGAGGCACCGCCCTCAACTCGGCTTCCATGCGTCATTCCCCGTTTCGACCGCGCCTAATTAGAAGCGCAAAGTGCGCAGCGCGTATCACTTAGTCCCACGCCCCTTCTCAATGCTCGTGGCACTCCGGAAATCCCGACCGCGCCATGTTTCCGCTGTACCCCAGCTCCTGCACCAGCCCGATCTTCGACGTGTAGTAGCCGTCGGCCGTCATCCCTTTCATCGCCCGCCAGAATTTCTCTTGCGGCGCATCGTCCTTCCCGGCATCCACCGCCGCGCTGATCGGCGTCAGCAATGCAATCTGGCGCTCCTCGCTCATTTCCAGAAAGCGCTGGCCGTCGAGCCACGCCAACCCGCTCCGGAACAATTCCTGAAAACCTTTATTCGTCGAGACCACGTAGTCGATGTACGCCGGCACGCCGGCCGCAACCGCTCCGGGTGTGTCCGTTTGAGGAATCGTCAAATCGGCGATGCGCGACACCATCGCAAATTCCGGTTGCGTGAGGAATTTGCGCGCGGGCGCAGCCGCCACCTGCTGTCCATACAGTTCGTCTCCGGCGAATGGAAACGCGCACGTGGTCCCGATGGCGCCCAGTATCTTCAGCGCTTCGCGGCGTTCTGGATTATAACCTTCGGCCACTAGATTTCCCCTTTCTTGAAGCGGCCGGCCATGTGATCGGCCGTCCGCGCCGCCAGCGCCATAATCGTCAGCGTCGGATTCTTCTCCGAGGCCGATGGAAACGCGCTGCCATCCACCACGAACAGATTCGGCACGTCATGCGATTGGCACCACTGGTTCAGCACGCTGGTGCGCGGATCGGTTCCCATGCGGCATCCCCCCAGCTCGTGGTTCGTGCGCGGCTCCGGACCCACCGAGTGAATCTCCGCTCCCGCCGACTTCAAGATGTCTACGCCCCATTGGTTCATTGCGGCGAACAGTTTCTTTTCGTTCTCTTGAAAACTGACATGCCGGCGCGCCTGCGGCAGCCCGTACTCGTCTTTCCTGTCGTAATCCAGATCCACGTAGCTCGCTTTATTCGGCAGCATCTCGCCGTACGGTGCGAACGTCAAATATGCCGGATAGCGCGCCTTCACCGATTCCTTGTACGCCTTGCCGAAGCCCGGCAGCGTCCGCGCCCATCCCACCGCCCGCCGGTTCTGATAGTTGAACTGGCAGCCGAAGCTGCGGGCGTAGTCGCGTTTGCGCGTGTGCATGAAGGACGGCACGTAGGCGTGATCCAGAAACCCTTCGTCATTGGTCGCCGGCGTGCCCGTCAGCTCATGCAGAAAACATTCGATGCCGCCCGTGAAATGCGGAATGAAGTTGCGCCCCAACTCGCCGCTCGAGTTGCCCAACCCGGCCGGATACCGGCTGGATTTCGACATCAGCAGCAGCGCCGCGCTCTGCGCGCACGCGCAGGCCACTACCACCGCGCGCCCGCGCACCTCGCCCTCCGCTCGCGTGGACCGGTGAATGTACTTGATACCCGTCACGCGATTTTCGTCCGAGATCATCACCTCGCGGACAATCGAATCCGGGTACAAATCCAGATGTCCCGTCTTCAGCGCCGGAACCATCTGGACATCGTAGGAATTGTATTTCGCCACGACGTCGCAGCCCGCCATGCAATTGCCGCAGTAATGACACGCCGGCCGTGTCCTGCGCGCCTGCGTGAGCGTCGCCTTCCGGACGTGAATCACCTTCACTCCCAACTTCGCCGCGCCGCGCTGGACAATCAGGTCGCTGCACTTCATCGCGGCCGGAGGCATGAAGATCCCATCCGGCAAATCTTCCAGGTGGTCCAGGTTCCCGCACACCCCCACTTCGCGCTCCACCATGTCGTAATACGGCGCCATGTCTTTGTAATCCACCGGCCAGTTCTCGCCGGCGCCGTCATGGTCGCGCCCCTTGAAATCGCGCTGGCTCAGCCGCCACGCCACCGCGTTCCATAGCATGGTCTTTCCGCCCAGCCCGCGCGTCCGTTCGGAATCGAATCCCGGCTTGCCCGGCTTCATCGTTGGAATATGCCGGTTCGCAAAATCGAACGGCATCGCGTGCGTATTGAAGTCGGTGCGCGTATTGACCTTCGGGCCGCCTTCCACCACGGCCACGTCCAGTCCCTTCTGTGCCAGATGCGACGACAGCGTTCCGCCGCCCGCGCCCGACCCGACAACCACAACGTCATAAAGTTTCGCGCGCATATTGTGACAGCCAGTGTATCATTCACTACCGGCGAACGCCTCACCGGTCCATCGTCAGCACCACCCGGAACTTGGGTTTTCCATGAATCATTTTCTCGTACGCTTCAGCCACTCTCGCCAGCGGATAGCTCTCAATTATTGGACGCACTCCGCTCAGGACGCTGAACTGCATCGTATCCTCGGAATCTTTGGCCGTTCCCGAAGCCCATCCGGCAATCGTCTTCCGTCCCGTAATCAGCGGCGCGGCGCCGATCGTCAAGGGTTCTCCCGGCGCCGCAACCACCAGCAGTTTCCCGTTGATCGAGAGCCCTCCAACCAATGCCGATATGGCCTTGGCGTCCGGCGCGGTCGCCAGCACCACGCGCACGCCTCCGATCCGGCGCAACGCTTCGGCCGGATCTTCCGTCGCGGAATCGATATATTGCGCGGCGCCCAATAGCTTCGCCAGGGGCTCCTTATCTTTACCCCTGCCGATCGCAATCGTCCGGAATCCCATTTGCCGCGCGTATTGAATTCCCAGATGGCCAAGGCCGCCGATCCCCTGAATGGCAACCGTGTCGCCCGCTCTGGCGCCGGAGTTTCGCAGCGCGTTAAACACCGTGATGCCGGCGCACATCAGCGGCGCCGCCTCTTCCGCGGAGAGTTCGCCGGGGATCGCGGCCACTGCCTCCGAGGCGGCAATCATATATTCGGCGTACCCGCCATCCGAGCTGATGCCGGTAATCTTTCCGAACTCGCATAGAATAAAATCGCCCCGCCGACACGCGTCGCACTGGAAGCAATGCCCGCCGTGCCAGCCGACCCCCACCCGCTGCCCCGTTTTCCACTGCGTCACGCCGCGTCCCACTGCGTCTATCCGGCCCGCTACCTCATGGCCCGGCACGCGCGGATACACAATCCCAGGCCAGATCCCCTCTTTCACCAACATATCGGAGTGGCAGATTCCGCAGGCTTCCACTTTAATGCGGACTTGCCCGGCGCCCGGCTCCGGGATCTCCCGTTCGACGATTTCCCATTCGCCACCCGCCGCCCCGATTTGCGCGGCCCGCATTCGATTCATCGTTTCCGTTTCCTTTCTTGTGAGTTCCTGCACGGATACACTCCAACTGTGCCATATCTCCTTCTCCCGCGTTAATAATTGTTCTATTTCTGCCAATAAGGAAGGGAGAGCGCACGGGGCGCGGCGGTGTCCTTCAAAACAACCGGAAACACGCTGCCGCCGCGCTCCGTTGTGCGCGAGTTTACAGAGGTAGAAAGGGGGGCCGCACTAATATGAACTCACCCGCATCAGCCACCCCAAGTGAACTCGCCAAGCGCGGCTTGAATAAGGTTCCCCCGTTCCCCCCACTCGCGGCGCGCCTGCTCTCCATGCTCGCGGACCCCGAAGTCGAGTTGCGCAAGGTCGCCGAACTCATTGGCGCCGACCCCACCTTTACCGCGCGGCTGCTGCAATGCGTCAATTCCATTGAGTTCGGCTTGGTATATCCGGTCGGCAATGTGCAGCAGGCCGTGTCCCTGCTGGGGATCGATCGGACGCGGAACGTCGTTGTGCTGCACGCCACTGCCGTCTACAGCCGTGGAGCCCTCCGGACCGCGGAACTGCGCCGCTCCTGGCGTCATACCGTCGCGACCGCGGTCATTGCCGACGAGATCGCGAAATCCTGTCGAGTCTTCGTTCAGGCCGCCTTCACCGCCGGCATCATGCACGATATCGGGCGGCTTGGCTTGCTCGTGGCCTTCCCCCGGGAATACGAGCGCATCATCCGCTTCGCGGCCGAGCGCTGTATCGATCTGCTCGACTTCGAGCGTGAAGAGTTTGGCCTCGATCACGCCGAAGCCGGCCGCCTGCTAGCCGAGCGCTGGGGCTTGCCAAGTCAGTTCCGTATCATCGCCGGACGCCATCACGATCCCTGTGAAGGCGCCGAGCTGACTTTGCTCCGGATCGTGCATGTCGCCTGCCGGCTGGCCGACGCCTTCGGCTACGACATGACGAAGCCGCTGGTCCCGTTGAGCATCGATGAAATCCTGGCGGAATTGCCGGAGCGCGTCCGCGAACGCATGCAATCCAGCGGTCCGCGGCTGTGCGAACAGATCGAGCAGCGGATACTGGAATACGATTCCACCGATGTTCCCAGTGCTCCTCCGTCCGTTCGGAACGAGCCCGAGCCCGCACCCGCGCCCATCCTTAGCACCCCGCCGCCCCGTCCGCGTGTTCAGTGGATAATTGCGCTGGTCGTCGTGGCGCTGGCGGCCGCGCTGTTCATTTGGATCAGTCAAATGTGATGTTTTACACTCTCGACCGTGGCAGCATCCCAAGAAAAGCGTGCTAAGAGCGCCTGTCATGAAATAACCATGCCATCCCGCAATCGGCTACAAAGCCTGGGTGCCTGCGCAGTCGGGTTCTTGCCGAAATTGGCAGAACATTTCAGCCCGCGCCATCGCCCGCCGGATCGCCGACGCTAAAATCCCACGTACTGAACTTCTTCTTCCAGTTCCAGCCCGAAGCGTTCCCGCACGCGGCCCTTCAGTTCTTCAATCGTTTCACGCAGTTCGCTCGCCGTGCCGTGTCCGGCGTTGTAGATCAGATTCGCATGATAGCCGGCCACCCGAATGCCGCCTCGGGCCATCCCTTTTGCCCCAACCTGCTCCAAAAAGTACGCCGACGGAACTTTACCCTCGCGCACCACCTGAGGTGGCACTTCCGCACGGGCGCGCTCCGGCAAATCCGCGAGCAGCAAATTCTTGAAGATGCTGCCGGCACACTTCATCGATGGCGGATACTTTTCGTCGCGCACTTTGCGGATGCCGTCGCTGGCGCCGCGCAACTCCGCTGGGTCCGAGGCATCGAGCGACAGCGCGGCGGAGAAAACGATCCAGTCCTTGCGCCGCTTGAACACGCTGTCGCGATAGTCAAACTCGCATTCGGCGTTCGAGATCGTGCGCGTCCGGCTGCCGTCGTGAAATGCAACCTCCCGCACGCGCTCCGAAATAGAATGGCCGTACGCGCCGGCGTTCCCGTAAATCGCCGCGCCCACGGTGCCCGGAATCCCCGTCAGCGTTTCGACGCCTCGTAGCCCGGCGTCAATCGAGCGGTCGACCAGCGCCTGCAAATCCGCGCCCGCATCCACTGTCACGGCGCCGCTGTCCACGGCAATCCGCCGGGACGTGTAGCGCAGCACCACGCCGCGAAACCCCGCGTCGGAGACAATTAGATTTGTCCCGCCGCCAATTACCACCACCGGCAGCCCACTCGCGCGCGCGGTCCGCAGCGCCGACACGAATGCTGGAGCGTCCGGCGTCTCCGCATACACGGCGGCGGGGCCGCCGATCGCGAAGCGCGTATACTGGCTCAGCGGAGTGTCGCGCGAAACCCGAAGTTGTGGGTTCAGTTCGAGACGCACGAACGTCTCATCGATCTCTGGCATTCTTATCAATTGTAGAGCGCGCACGGCGCGGCCTCCTCCGAAGCAACCGGAAACACGCTGCGGCCGCGCTCCAAAAGTGCGCAAACTTCCCAACAGCGCACAGGGCGCGGCGGCCCCCTTCAAAGCAAACGGAAACAAGCCGCCGCCCCGCTCCGTTGTGCGCGAGTTTCCAGAGAGAGAAAGAGAGAGAGAAAGAGGGCGCATGATGAAAGACTCCGCATTCCGCGGCTTTCCGCCCGCGGCCATCTCGTTCTTCCGCGGCTTGCGCCGCAACAACGACCGCGACTGGTTCCAGGCCCGGAAGGAGATCTATGAATCCTCGGTTAAGGCGCCCATGGCCGAGCTCGTCGATGCCGTGAATCGCGAGCTGGCCGATTGGGCGCCGCAGTACGTCACTGATGCCAAGAAAGCCGTCTATCGCATCTATCGCGACACGCGCTTCAGCCCCAACAAGACGCCGTACAAGGACCACGCAGCCGCCATCTTCACCCGCCGCGGACTGGAGAAACACGCTGCCGCGAGCTTGTACTTCAGCGTCTCCGACAAGGAGATTGAAATCGCCGGCGGCGTTTACATGCCCGGGCCGGAACAGTTGCTGGCCATCCGCACGCATATAGCCCGGCATCATCCGGAGTTCCGCCGCCTAATTGCGGCGCGCAATTTACAGCGGCTGATGGGGGAGATGAAAGGAGACCGGCTTTCGCGGGTGCCCAAAGGATTTCCCGCCGATCACCCGGCGGCCGATCTTGTGCGCCACAAACAATGGCTGTATTACGTGTTGCTGAAGCCCGGCGTGGCCACTACGCCGCGCCTGATCGCCGAACTGGTGCGCCGCTTCCAGTCCATGTTGCCGTTCGTCGAATTTCTGAATTCACCGCTAGTCGCGCACGCCCGGCGGCGCGATCTTTCCCGCGATCTTCTGGGTTGATTCGGGTATCTGCGGCGGACTGAGATATTGGACGATCACCGAGATTCGCCGATTGGACGGGTCCTCGGGAGCTGCGGGTTTACGCAGGCGCTGATCGGCGAATCCGCGCACCTGCGTCACCTGTTTCGGCCGCAGACCGGAGTCCTCCATCAGCCGCCGGGCGGCATTGGCGCGATCCGACGACAACTCCCAGTTGGTGTAAGCGCCTTTGGCGGCGAACGGCTTCGAGTCCGTATGGCCTTCAATCATGATGTTGTTCGGCAATTTGCCCAACTCCCCGGCCAGCGTATCCAGCAATTCTTTTCCGCTTTCGCTCGGCTGGGCGCTGCCACTCTCAAAGAACATCCCCTTCGCGGTTTCGAGAAGTTCCACGCGCAGCCCTTCGCCGGTGACGGTCATCTGCACCTGATTCTTCAATTTCTGAAAATCCGGCATCTGCTTCATCGCTTCCGCCAGCTTCTGTTTCAACTTGCTCATGTCGTCTTTTTTTACCACCAGGTCGTCGCCCACTCCGGCTTGTCCGCTGCCCATCTGCCGGCCTTTGCCCGTCGGATCGCGGAAGTAGGCGCCCACCGCCTTCTGCACGTCCTGGTTGGTATTCATCAACCACAGCACGATAAAAAGGGCCATCATGGCGGTGACGAAGTCGGCATATGCCACCTTCCACGCCCCACCGTGATGGGCGCCGTGGCCGCCTTTTTTC
>JBDTAT010000783.1:0-2563 GCA_039924505.1 Bryobacteraceae bacterium | reverse complement strand
AAGCGCATCCGCGTGGAGCATGAGGACAACGCGAATACGATGGGCCACGCCGCCGGTTGCGCGATGGCCGGCAAACCCGCCGCCTACACTCATCTACCTTCGTTTTATTCCGACCTGTTCGACCTGGGTTACGAAGCCGTCGGCGAAATCGACGCCAAGCTGGAAACCGTGGCCGACTGGAAGCAACCCAACCGCGAAGGTGTGGTGTACTATCTCGCCGGCGGCCGCGTTCGCGGTGTGTTGCTGTGGAACACGTGGAACCAACTGGATGCGGCGCGCGAACTGATCGCCAGCCCTGGGCCGTTTCGCGCCGCCGATCTCAAAGGACGCATCCACGGTTAAGGCAGGGCTAAGCGTCCGCGCGCGCGTGCCGCTTGTAACTTTCCGCGATCCGCGATACAACAGATCAGTGTGATTTTGTCCAACTGGGATTGTCATTGCAACTAATTTATTAGCATGAGCCCTCACTCTCGGCGGTTTCAAGAACTCCACTTGGCCGTGGAATTGCGGGACGCGCTCACCGAGGCGCCTGCCGGCGGAGTGTTACCGCTGGTCACGGCGCTAGCTGCCCGTCTGCTTGAAACGCCGGCGGCCGCGATCGGCGTTCTTGACGGCAACCATGACTGGGTTTACTTTCTCCACGGGCTTCCGGACTCCTGGGCCGGCCGCGGCAGCCCATTTTTTGAGGCCACTTTCGATTCCCAAGAGCCGTTAGTAGCCGCCGATGTGCGCGCCGACGCCCGCTTCGCGGCGCAATCGCCGGCCATTGGCGGCCAGTTGGTTCGCGCGTTCGCCGGGGTTCCGCTGCAAACCGCCGGTGGCGAGGTCATCGGCGTGTTAGGGGTGTTCGACGTCCGTCCCCGCGACTTCCTCCCCGCCCAAACCGCCGCGCTCAGCGGCCTCGCTTCGCTGGTGATGCGGGAAATGGAAACGCAGCCAAACGCATCGGCGGAACTTTCATGTGAACAGAACGCCGACGCCAAAATGGAGCAGTACCGCGATCTGTTCGACAACGCAATCGACATCGTATACACGCACGATATTGCGGGCCGCTTTACCGCCGTCTCGCGCGCCATCGAGATCGTCACCGGCTACTCGCGCGAGGAGGTGCTGCGAATGAGTCTTGCCGACATGGCGGTGCCCGAACAGAGGCGCGCCATCCGCCAGCACATCCTCGAGCAAATCGGCGGCGCTCCCTCGGATAACTTCGAGTTTGCCGTCCTCGCCAAGGACGGTCGGCGCGTCACGCTTGAGGTCAATAGCCGCCTCCTGTTTAAATCCGGCCGGCCCATCGGCGTTCAGGGCTTCGCGCGCGACATCACCAAACGCGCGGCCGAAGTGGCGCGTTTTGGGGAGCGCCTCCGCCAGCTTCATCGCTTAAGCGTCGCCGAGTATGCCTCGCTCGACGAATTGTTCGCGAATTATCTGTCCACGGGGCGCGCCATTTTCGGCGTTCCCGCCGGCCTCATCGTCGAAGGCACGGATGCCGAGGCTGTGATCCGGGCCGCCGATTCTTCCGATGGCTCATTTTCCTCCGGAGAGCCGGCCGCCTTGACGCACTTTTCCGGAATCTCCGCGCCTATTCTAACCGGTGGCTCGACCTACGGAACGCTCTACTTCGGCAGCGCCGCCGCCGGAATCGTCCGCGTCCCCACGGCGCCGGACACCGAATTGGTAGACCTGATGGCTTCGAGCATCGGGCATTTTCTCGCCCAGTTCCGCATTGAGGAGGAGCGCGACCGCCACGCCGCCCTGAGTGAAGACGTGAACGGCGTTCTGGAGATGATGGCCGGCGCCGCTCCGCTCACGGACACACTGGCCCATCTCGCGCAGACCATCGCGCACCACGCGCCGGGAACGGCCGTCGCAATTTTGCTGTTCCGCGGCGGCGCGCTCACGTTGGAGGCTTCTGCCGATCTTCCCGGCGCCGTCGCGATTTCACTCCAGCAGGTGGAGATCGAACCGGGCGCGGCAGGCCGCGTGGACGATTTGTTTCAGAACTCCGTCTGGCTTCCTCACCTCC
Organism: Bryobacteraceae bacterium; assembly: GCA_039924505.1. Taxonomy (GTDB): domain Bacteria; phylum Acidobacteriota; class Terriglobia; order Bryobacterales; family Bryobacteraceae; genus JBDTAT01. The sequence continues at coordinate 540 of JBDTAT010000783.1, read as the reverse complement.
GTGGTCTGGCCGAACTCGGATTCCCGGCCGGGCGCGCGATGCCGATTCTCTCGGCGGGTGGGAAAACGCTCGGCGTTATCGCGGCCTTCTACCGCTGCGCCCCTCCGGCAGGGGTGCTCGACAAAGCGGTTCATCTCGCTGCCATTGCTATCGAACAGCGGGACCTGACCGACCGATTGGCCTATCAGGCGAAGCATGACCTGCTGACCGGTCTGCCCAACCGGCTGTATTTGATGGAGTGGCTGGGCCGCGCGCTTCCCGAGACGCGGGAGCGGAACCAGCAGACCGCCGTGATTGTCATCGATCTTGACCGGTTTAAGCAGATCAACGACTCGCTCGGCCACGCGACCGCCGACCTGTTGTTGCGGCAGGCAGGCGAGCGCCTCGCCAGCCTGACTCCCGCCGGCGGCGCAGTTGCCAAGATGGGTGGGGACGAGTTCGCGGCTGTTCTTGGCGGCATCGCCGGACCCGCCGAGTCCATGCGCTTCGCCGAGAGGATTCTGGACGCGCTGCGCGCGCCTTATCACGTAAATGAACATG
>JBDTAT010000782.1:0-5073 GCA_039924505.1 Bryobacteraceae bacterium | reverse complement strand
GGCTGAGCGGCCCGGCCCCGCGGTGCATTCTGAAGCGCGAGTACGCGACGTTCGGCCGGAAGCCATATTTCCGGCTGGCGGGAATCTCGATCACGCACCTGTACAACTTGCGCCGCGGCGGGGGGGTACGGCAAGCAGTGCGCCGTGTTCGAGCCGACCCGGCCGGCGGCGGTCTCCATCGGGGAACGGCGCAAGCCGGACCCGCACGGCCGCCCCGGATTCCTGCGTGTGGACACAGTGCATCCAGGCGACTGGGACGGAGCCCAGGGCGTGTGCCACATCAACGCGGTCGATACCGTGACCCAGTGGCAGGCAGCCGGTTGCGCCAGCCAGATCGGCGAGCCGTATTTGCTCCCGGTGTTGGAAGCCATGCTGCCCAGTTTCCCTTTCAAATCCTGGGCTTTCATGCCGACAATGGATCGGAGTATAGCAACCCCACGGTAGCCAGGCTGCTGGAAAAGCTGCCCGTCGAATTCACCAAGAGCCGCGCCAACCGCAGCCAGGACCAGGCGCTGGTGAAAGGCAAAAACGGAGCGGTGATCCGCAAGCATATCGGCTATGGCCACATTGGCGGCGAGCATGCCGAAGTGCTGCAAAAGTTCTACACGGAGCACCTGAACCCGTATTTGAACTTTCACCGCCCGTGCGGCTTCGCCACGGTGAGCGTGGATGCGCGGGGCAAACGCCAGCGGCGCGACAAGCCCCAGGACTACACCTCCCCTTACGAGAAGCTAAAGTCGCTGCCCACGCCGCGCAACATCTCAAGCCGACGCTGAGCTGGGCGCAGTTGGAGCGCACCGCGACCGCGATGAGCGATACCGGTTGCGCGCGCAAGATGGGCGCCGCGAAAGCCAAGCTCCTGCGCCGGTGCAAGACGGAATCTCCGGTGCCGCCACGATTTGGATGAAACCAGACCCCGGGGCTGGAGAATGCGAAGGTGGAAAACGATGGGCGGAAAAACTCCATCCGGAAGCCGGGCAAAAGCGGCGCGGCATCTTCGCGTTTAAAAGTCCAAGGCCTCCGCTCCTCCGAGACTTCACCAAAGAAAGCAGGCCGCTCTCCTTCTTAACAGCCAACCCCTCCGCGGCCGGCTTCATCGGCCGAGCGCAGAGGGCTGCTCGCCGATGCTTTCTTCGGAGCCAGCCCCGTCGCCGCCTCGGCCTTGGACCTCCGCGCGGGCACGACCCCGGCGGAGAGCTACAATTTTATCAAAGCCGGAAAACCCGCGCGTTCGGTCCGGTTCTTACACAACCCAACCGGGATCATTCCGGCTATCCCGATGAATGACGGCCTGACCCGGGCCGCACGGAAAAGTGGCAAACCCAAAACCGGTTTCCCGCCTTTCCACCCGGCGACGAGTCCGTTTCCTTCCAGCCTCAAAAACCAAGAAAGGAAGTCGGCCGCCGCGCCGCCTCCTCATCCCGATTCTCATGATCATCCCGTATTGGAAACGAATCCTCGTTTCACGATCATTCTTGGATTGGAAATATGCTGGTGCGGCGCGCACTACCGTGCTTGGAACGAACTATTTCGCGCCGTACTCCGTTTTGGGCGAGTTCCCTTGAAGTTATGCGATGGCGGCGTGATCTCCCCCGGGCCGTCCAGCTTGCTCCAGGGTATGAACGACCAATTCGCCAATCTTCATGAAGGCGCTTACGTCGATGGGCTTTTTAAAGTAACTGGCGCCGCGCCGCGCCACATCCGCCCGGTCGGACGGCGCGTCGGAGGAGGTCGAGACAATTACCGGTACTCTTGTCAATCGAATGCTCGCTTTCAAGTACGCCAGCAGCTTGGAGCCATGCACACCCGGCAGATTAAGATCCAACAGAACGACATCGGGAGCGGGGAGCGCGTCGGAATCCATTTGGTATAGAAGCGAGAGCGCCTCCCTGCCATCGGATACCACCTCCAGATCGTATGTTTTCAGATGCTTATCGAGCGCGCGGCGGATGAAATAAACGTCCCCGGCATTGTCTTCTGCAAGCAAGATTCGCGGTTTCATTTCAACGACCTGGTTAATGTCGGAGCCGGTGGCGACGATGGTCGAACACCCGCTCCTATTATAATGATGGCGGTAATCGAACACGGCCACAACCGGTATTTACGCGTATCCTCACGCATCGGCACCTTTCCAATAGATCGCATAAAAAGAAGCGAACTGCCCTAGTACTAGCAACCCGACTACCATTCCATGGCCAGCGGTAACGCGTTGAAAAAACTTGACATTTCCGTTCCGCTAGGGCATGAACTTTCCCTGAAGGTGTTCGACTCAGATTTCGCTGGCGGGAAAATTGTGCATGGTCGGCAAGTCCTGACCGGTGTTAGAAACGTGGAATGGGAAAAGCTGCAACTAGTTGTGGCTTTGGCAATCGATCTGCAACGGACGGTTCCGAAAGGAGTCACCATGAACTGGGATCAAACCGAAGGAAAATGGAAGCAGATGACGGGGGCTATCAAGGAAAAGTGGGGGAAACTCACCGATGATGACCTCAGCATGATCGCCGGTAGGCGCGACCAATTTGTCGGAAAGGTCCAGGAGCGTTACGGAATTGCGAAAGAGGAGGCGCAGAAAAGAGCGGACGAGTGGGTGAAGTCGGTTCAACTGGAAGATTCACTCCACCGTGAGAATACGGCGGCTAAGGAACAGCATAAGACGCACGCGGGCTCCAAGCGCTGAGTGGCCCCGGCAATGGGCGGCGGCGCTATCGGACCGCCGCCTTCCTCATTCGCACGCCGGCAGCGTGAGACATATCGCGCAACCGCTGGGATCGCGGGATTCCACCCAGATGCGGCCGCTATGGCGCTCCACGATCGTCCGGCAAACAGTCAATCCCAGTCCCGCACCGGAGTATTTCCGCCCGTTGAGCTTGGTGAAAGGGGCGAAGACCGTCTCGAAATCCGCGGGATCGATTCCGATACCGTTGTCCTCCACCGTGACCCGCCAATCGCCGCCGGCTTGCAGTTCCGCCAAGAGATGTATCTCGGTTGGCCCTTCTCCGTGAAATGTCAGGGCGTTCCGGAGCAGGTTTTCGAGCAGTTGGATCAACCGCTCCAAACTGACGCCAACGCGCGGCAACTGACCGGCCGCGACGGTTGCGCCGGAGGCCGCGACTTCCGCCTCTAGCTTTGACATGGCGGATCGGAACGCGAGATCGAGAGATGCGCCGGGGGCGCCGTCGTGCATGGCCGAGGTGAATCGTGACACGCCTTCGAGAAGTTCGCCCATCCGGGACGTCCCAGTCAGGATTTGGGATAGTATCTCTTCGTCCGCCGGCTCCAGCCGGCCTTTCAAATTCTCCGCCAGGATCTGCGAAAATGCGTGAACGGAACGCAACGGCTCACGGAGATCGTGAACCAAGCGGTCCAGGAATTGCCGATGTGCGTCTGGGGTCGGGTCCATAATCTTCCAGTGTCCGACGATTGTCGTCAATTGTTCAACCCGAAAATCAGATGCGGCCGAGCAGGAGAAGGACCAGAACAATCACCAGGATCAGCCCCAGGCCGCCGCTCGGATAATAGCCCCAGCTCCGGCTGTGAGGCCAACTGGGAAGCGCGCCCACCAGCAGCAGTACCAGAACCACCAACAACACAGTACCCAACATTCGATTTTTCTCCTTTGGTGTGAAAGTCAGTCTTCCGCTTCGGCGGTTTTGGAGGCACGTTGATGGCCACGCGGAAAAATCGTTCCGCGCCGAACCGCGTATTCAATCTAGAATAAAGCTGTGCCATTATCGCTGCGCCATAGAATGGACCGGCCCTGGCGTTTTCTCGCAATCGCAATTCTGCTGGTGCTGGTGGTGCTGTTCTATTCCGACTGGCGCGCGTTCCAGTCGGCCACGCGCGACGCCGGCCAAACTCGGCAGATTCTACAAGCTACGCACGCTTTGCTGGCTTCCCTGACGGACGCGGAGAACGGGCAACGCGGGTACTTATTAACCGGCGACCGCCGGTACCTGACGCCGTTTGAATCGGCGGAGGCGAAGCTGCCGGTTGAATTGCGGGATCTGTCGGCCGCAGCCGCGGCGTCCAGCCGCTACCTGCCGGACGTGGCGCGAGTCGAGACGCTGACCAGGGAGAAGCTCGCGGAAGTGAAGCAGACCATTGCCGCCCGGGACCACGAGAGCCCAGCAGCCGCATTGGCCATTGTGCGCACCGACCATGGCCAGCGGACCATGGGCGAGATCCGGTCGATCTGTTCCACGATCATGAGCGCGGAAACGGAGAGTCTGACTACGCGCTCGCGCGAAGCCGAACATCACGCCAACCGCTTCCGGTCCATCGTGCTGCTGGGCTGTCTGTTGCTGGCGTTCCTGTTGTTCCGCCTGGGATCGGCGGTGGATACCGTCATCGCGGACCGCGAACGGTTCGCGAGCAGCGCCGACGAGGCCCGCCAGCAGCTTCAAACCACGCTATCGAGCATCGGAGACGCGGTGATTGCGACCGACACAGCCGGCGCGATCCGCTTTATGAATCCGGTCGCGGAGACGCTGACGGGGTGGTCTTCGGACGACGCGCTGGTGCGGCCGCTGGAAGGCGTGTTTCATATTGTCCACGAATCGACGCGCGCGATGGTGGAAAGCCCGGTCCGCAAGGTGTTGCGGGAAGGCGCGGTAACCGGCTTGGCGAACCATACGGTTCTGCTGGCGAAAGGCGGAGGAGAAATTCCAATCGACGACAGCGGCGCGCCCATCCGCGACCGTCACGGCAAAATGCTCGGCGTCGTGCTGGTATTCCGGGATATCTCGGAGCGCCGGACCGCCGAACAGGAACTGGAACGTTGGAAGCAAATATTCATTCACGCCGGATTCGGAATGTTTGTGGTCGGGCCGCGGGACGACAAAATCGAAGATCTGAACCAGGCTTTTGCCGCGCTGCATGGCGATCGGGTAGAAGAATTACGCGGCCGGCGGCTGGCCGAACTAGCCGCGCCGGAATTCCGCGATCAACTCTCCGCGGCGCTGAAACTGGCCGCCGAGAAGGGGCGCCATTTACTGGAGGTCAACCATCTGCGGCGGGACGGAACGGAGTTTGTTTGCCTGATGGACATCACGGCCATCCGGAGCGAGAAAGGGA
>JBDTAT010000781.1:0-3150 GCA_039924505.1 Bryobacteraceae bacterium | reverse complement strand
CGTCCGGATCGAAGATATTGACCTGCCGCTTTCGGTTCACCCCTACCTTCACTTCATTCATCGTGAAATTCCTGGAAGCCGGCCGCGACTTCAGAATGGCAACGGCCTTTGCGCAGTCCGGCGCCTCGAGAGCGAGATGGTTCTTCGTGCCGTACTTCTCCGGCTGCGGAGGGGGCCGTGGTAGAAGTTCGTTTCCGCGTTCACGGAGCCGATCAGAACGCCGACATGGGCAATGCGATTCGAAATTCGCGTATCGGGCAGGAACCTGCCTTTCTCGCGGGGGGGCCAACTGTCACGCTGATACTCGACGATGTTTCCGTCCGGGTCCGTCACATTGTAATTCTATTGCCGGTCTGGCTTTTGCCAACTTTGCCGGGAACCTCGACTCCCTTCGCCGCCAGATAGTCGCGCAGCGCCTCCGCGTTATCGGTATAGATGCGATTGAGCATACGGCCGCCGCGTGGTTTTTCCGCGAACAGCTCAATGTACTGGTCGTCGTTGATCTTGATAAACGCAATGCGGACCTCGTTGCCGTCCTTACGCTTCAGATTGAAACACTCCCGATAACCAAGAAAGCCGGTCCAGAAGGACCGCGCCTTCGTGAGGCCGGAAACGTAAAACGCGATGTGGGCGATCCCGAGGGCGTTCTAAGGTACACGCGCAGAACGGAGGGCGGCGCGAAATGTTTCCGGGTTGGATTGGCGGTGCGCGCCGCACCCTTTGCGCTTATGCCGTTTTTGCGATGGCGGCGCGCAGTTGAGCAAGGAAGGCCGGGACCACCGTGAACGGATCGTACGGCTTGCCGCGCGGGGAAAGCGTCTCAATGGGCAGGTAGCCCTGGTAGCCCGATTTGCGGACGATTGTGAGGAGGCGAATCATATCGGTTGGGACTTCGCTTTCCTCGCCGAACACACTTTGCTTCACCTGCCAGTTGACTGCGTGCGGCGCGACCATCGCGATATCGGCATAGGGATCGGGTGTTTTGTAATAACCGGTATCGACGATGGGTCCGCACCATTCCGAACCCACCGCCTTGATGAGCTCGAGCTGCTGGGCGCCGGTTGCGAGAAAATCGCCGTGATTCTGAACGCCGATTCGGACGCGATACTGTTTCCCATGCTCCGCGCATTCACGAAGAGCGGCGGCGATCCAGTCCAGAACGTCCGTTCTCGAAGCTCCATTGGATACGGTGTGCCACGTTTGCGCTCTCATCTGGGTATCCGCGAATACGCGGATCACAGGAACGCCGAGACGGGCGGCGACCTCGACCCACGTCTTGATATGGGCGACGCCGGCCGTGCGAACATCTTTGTCCGCAGTGGTGAAATTATTCCGCACGCCAGTTCCGCTGAGCACGATGCCGAGATCGGCAGCGTGCTTCTTTAGGCGATCAACATAGGTATCATCGGGTTTTTTCGGATAGCCGGGGAAGAAGTATCCGGTAGGGTCGAAAGAATCGAACTTGTTTTTCGCGGCGAAGTCGAGGACGCCATCAAGCGTGATGCCAGGGCCGCGTTTCCGGATGGCATCGTTCAGCAGCTTATTGAAGGAGTACGCATTGAGGCCGGTTTTCAGGGTTTCGGTTCGGGCGGCGGCGCCAGAGGCGGCGGGCAGGGCAGCGATGGAGGCGCCCGCGATAAAGTCTCGACGGTTGAAGTTCATATTGTCTACTTGCTTAAATCCTTAATTTCCGTGTCCAGTTGTTTCTGCCGATCCGCCGTGAGTTGCAGGGCGCTGTCGTTGCGGGCGGCTTGCTTCACTGTGAGAAGCATAGTCTTCCGCTCCTCCGGATTCAAGGCCGCGTAAGCGACGATCGCCTGACTGAGATTTTCCTCACCCGGGATGCCGGGAGTTGGCTCTACGGTTTTCTTGCCGGCGCTTTTTTTGCCGCCTGCTTTCTTGCCACCGGATGTAGTGGAGACGCTCGCTACTTCGGCATCCATGCCCTTCTGTTGCCCTTCTGTCAGCAAACCTCTGATCTGGCGGCGCACGGCCAGCATGATCCGTTGCCGTTCTTCTTGGGAAAGGGACGTGAATTTGAGCAGCGGCTTGGTCACCGATTCTTCGCCGTGCAGGAGCGGCTCGATCTTCAACTCCTGCTCGCCGGTGAGGCCAAACTGCGCGGTCATGCGTTCGAGTAGTGAGTGCCTGCCGCCCGGCAAGCCCGCGCAAGGCGCGGCCGGCTGAGCGGCAGCGGCTGCGCTGAAAAGAACGGCTGCCATGGGATTCGATAGATAATCATAGATCCCTTCAGAATTGGTATCGCAGGCCGAGCTGCATAACGCGCGCAGGCTTGTTCGCCGTAATGGTTCCGGCGCCGGCCTTATCCAGAGCGTCATTCGGCAGTTCGAAATTGGTATGGTTGCCAACGTTAAATGCCTCCCAGCGGAATTGCGCGCGGCCACGTTTTAGGATGGTGAACTCTCTTGCCAGACAGAGATTGATGGCGACGGTTTCCCGGACCGTCCAGAATGTTGCGGCCGGGATTGCCGAAGCGGAAGGCGCTGTCCGGAACGATGTAAAGTTTGGGTAGCGTCAGCGGACCGCCGACGGTGGCTCCGAATTGGTTTCTGCCCAGCTCGCTCTTGCCCGCGTCGAAGAAATTCCGGGCATCGAACAGATCGTTGCGCGCGCATTCAAACAGCGACCCGTGAAACTGGTTCGTGCGCCGCCGGCCAGGCGTCCGGACGTGCGTGCCGGCGTCACGCGGATTCTGGTCGTTCAGGCCATCGATCACCACGTTGCTGGCGTCGGCTCGCGCGCCATTGGCGACATAGGCAGAACCCTTACCGCCCTGCTCAGCCGGCTGAACGCCGGGGACCAGGAAAGCGAGGTCGTTGAAGTCGCGGCCGTTGAGCGGCATTTCGGCGAGTTCCTGGGAGGTGATCACATCGCGGCGCGAGGAGGTTTCGGTGTTGATCAGCGGGACGTGGGCGGTGACCTCGACGGTTTCGGAAACGGCGCCGACCTGGAGCCGCGCGTCAATTCGGGCGGTTTGCTGGACCTGCAATTCCAGTCCGCTTTCGTGTGCCGGAGGGAAACCAGATCTGCCGATGGTTACGTCGTAAACGCCAGGAGCGAGGTTCGAGATGGTGGATTGGGCGGTGCGAGTGGCGTTGGTGCCGGCGGCCCGGACGCTCACTGCCGCGC
>JBDTAT010000780.1:0-2847 GCA_039924505.1 Bryobacteraceae bacterium | reverse complement strand
GCGATCGCAATGGCGTTCGTACGAAAAGCGGCAGCAGGAAAACGTATGTTCCATTACTTCAGCCCCACGGAGACGATCCTCGGCAACTGCGCCCTAATGTTGTCCACAGTGGCGCGATCATAGCCGTCGACAACGCCCACCGCCCGCTCCAGCGAGTCACCCATCATCTTAACGATGTCGGCGGCGTTGCCGAGTCCAGAGTCGAACACCCACCTCACCAGTCCCGCCTCGAAGTTGCCGGTCAGCCGGTAGTCCTGAATCATCTGGCGCAGAAACGAACTTTCCCAAAAGACGGACCAACTCTTCAATTGGAAGCGCTCGCCATCGATGACGAAATCCCAGCGGCGACCGCCGGGCTCGGCCTCTTCCTCGAAGGCGCTGACTTTCGAGAGCAGATCTCCGGCGGAGTCGATCAGGAAGCGGAGAACCCACTCCGCGCCCTTGTGCAAACCGCCGCCAATTTCGAGATCCCGCAGCACTTTTTCATAGTTGGCCGGCTTCTTGTCGCCCAGCTGGTCCAGGTAGCGCAGCATTCTTCCGGGGTTGCCGCCCTGCTGACGGCGAACCTTGTCCATGATGCCGCCGATCTTCTCGACGGGTATGGTGCCCTTGTTCATGAGGGCTTCGGCGGCCTTCTTAAGCTCCGGCGTGCGGAACTCCTCGCTGAAGGCCATCAGAACCACGATCGACGGCTCGGTTACCAGTCCGCGAAGAACTTGGGGCAGCTTTTCGATCGGAACCTTTTCGAGGCTCTGCAGCGCCTTGGTGAATCCGGGTCCGCGATTCTCGTGCAGGTATCCCTTTAGCCAACGCTGGTCGGCGGGATTCGGCAGCTTCTCGGCCAATTTCAAGATCAGCGACACCTGAGCATTGGTGGGCGGCGGATTCATGGGAATGCAGAAGCTCCCGCAGAGCGTCAGGAGTTCGCGCACCACCTCGGGCATTTCGGCGTAGATCGCCTTGGCCTGTGGATTCTTCTCCAACTCATCCCGGGTCGGCTTATCCAGATTCTCGTCCTTCCACCGCGCGAGGAGGGATTCGTTTTCCTCCACGCTCCGGGCCGTTTCGCTGATGCGGCTTTTGGCCATCAGCGCGCTGCCGAGCATGATTCCCGCCTGCAACATGGCGTTGCCCAGGATTTCGGTCAAGCGCGCGGCGCGCATTCCCGCCGGCAAATCGTCCAAGGCCTCGATCTGCTCCATCAGTTGTGCGCCCATCAGCACCACGCCCGTGCCGCCCGCCCCGATTCCGGTCACCAGCAGCGCGCGGCCGAGCCAGATACTGCGCTTGCCTAACTGCGCCTCCGCTCCCAGGCCGACCACCGCGCCAACGATGTTGACCACATCCATGGCGGCCTCCATGTCGAAGCGCAGCGTGTGCTCGGAGCCGCGCTCCGCCAGGCGGTAGGCCGAAGGGATGGCGCCGACCACGCCGGCGGGGATTAACAATACCAGCGACGATCCGCCCGTAAACGGCGCCGCGGCTACGGCGGCGATGGAGAGCAGCAGAGACGCGTTGGCGAGCGCTTCATTCATCTGCCCGGCGGCATCCGCCTCGATGCGAACCATCAATACTTGTTTGTCGATTACCACGGAGGTATATCCGCGGCCGTAACCACCCTTCTCGAGCAGCGCCTTGACGCCCTTTCGTTTCGCCTGCAAGGGGTCTTTATCGATGCCTTTCGCCTGATGCCCGTTGGGCGTCGTGGAATCGTAGACCATCCACGTCTGCAGGTCGTCACCTGGCTTGGTCTGGTCCACCAGCTCGAGCAACAGGTTGATGGTTTGGCCGGAATCGGCGACCATCACCGCATTCAGACGTTCCGCCGTGTCGTCCAAACCGCGCTTGCCGCGCACTTCAAGGATCAGGTCGATGGCCTTGATGCGGGCGTCGATCTGCTCGATTTCTTTCGCCGAGGGCGGATTCTTGGTGTCGGTCTTCCGGTCGGTAAGAGTCTGCTTCTGATATAGAAGTATTTTCCCGACGCTGCCGGTCTGCGCTTTCAGACCGTCGAGTTCTTTCTGAAGCTCGGCACGATTGGGGACGTCTTTCTCGTTGAGCTTCAGTACCAGCTCGAGAATGCGGTCCTGCGCTGCCTTCTCACCCTCCAGCGCCTGTCCCACCCGGGTTTCGGCGATTACTTCGGGTTCGCGCGCAAACACCGGGATATAAGCGGCGCTCGGTGAACGCACCACCTCGGCGCGATGCGAGTATGCCGCAGTGGCAAATGCGCCCACGATATACAGACCTTCCTTCGGGAAGCGAAGACGCTTCAGCGAAGCAGGGTCCACGATGTATTCGATCAAAGTGCTCACACTGGTCCCGACGTAACGCATCAGGCTGTTCAGCGCGACGGCGTCCAACCCGACGCCCGGCTCGCCGAACATATTGACATAGCTGTCGAGGGAGCGCTTCAGGTCCGTATAGTTGTAGTCGGTATCGCGCGCCAGCCGGGCCCTCAGAAGACCGAAGGTTCCCTGGCTCTCGCCGGTGGCGGGACTGGAGACGTCGGGAGTCTGCGGGTTTCCGGTCACTTTGTCCTTAGGGACCGGGTAGAGCCGGAACGCGTAATGCGTGATCTGAAACGCCGTGAAGATGTCAGGGAATTGAAGATGCATCTCAAAGGCGTATTCGCCCTTGGTAGATGCGTCGAACAACGGCGGATCGATGGTGGGATAGACCGTCAGCGTGGATGGAATCGGCGGCGCGTTGGCGGCGGCAGGCTCGTCGGCAAGTTTCTGGTCGCCGGAACCCGCTGACTTCAGCATGCCGGAGCCGAGGACACGGCCGAAGCGGTCCAGAAGTATTTTGCGGTCTTTCCGCGCCGCATCCGGGTCGTTGCCCAAA
>JBDTAT010000779.1:0-3984 GCA_039924505.1 Bryobacteraceae bacterium | reverse complement strand
CGGCGCGCAGAAGGATCTGCACCTGTTTCTGTGCGACGACATCTATTTCATGGACCGCAAGAAGGAGCGGATCGAGCGGTTCCGGTACGACTTTGAGCGCGATGGCGTCTCGACGTTGGCGCTGGAGCGTTCGGCCGAACCGGTGCCGGTGGTAACGCCCGCCGCTCCAGGCGAGATTGTCTCCGACCACACTCCCGAAGAGTACATGGCGAAAGTGGAGACGGTGCGCGAGGGGATGCGCCGCGGCGATTATTACGAAGTGATTTTGCGGCAGACATTTCGCGCTCCGTTCACCGAAAGCCCGTCGGAGCTGTTTCAACGGATCCAACACGCCAGCCCGAGCCCTTACGAATTTTTCTTGCAACTCGGCGATGAGCAATTGATTGGCGCGTCCCCGGAGATGTTCGTGCGAGTGGAGGGGTCGCGCGTGGAGACGTGTCCTATTTCGGGCACGGCGCGGCGCACTGGCGATCCGTTGCGGGATGCCGACAATATCCGCGAGCTGTTGAACTCGACCAAGGAAGAGTCCGAGTTGACGATGTGTACCGACGTGGACCGCAACGATAAATCGCGTGTTTGTGTCCCTGGATCGGTGAAGGTGATCGGCCGACGGCTGATTGAGGCCTACGCAGGAGTGTTTCATACCGTGGATCACGTGGAGGGAACGCTGGCGCCCGGCTTCGATTCCATCGATGCGTTTTTATCGCACATGTGGGCGGTGACCGTTATCGGCGCGCCGAAGAAATGGGCGGCGCAGGCGATTGAGAACCTGGAGAAAGACGCGCGCGGTTGGTATGCCGGAGCGGTCGGCATGTTGTCGCTGAATGGCGATATCAACACCGGCATTCTGATTCGCACCGTGCATTTGCGCGATGGTGTGGCGCGGTACGCGGCTGGCGCGACGTTGCTGTACGATTCGATTCCAGCGAATGAAGAGGCGGAGACGCGGCTGAAGGCGACGGGATTTTTCCGCTCGCTGCGGAAGCCCGCGGAACCAGGAGCGCCCGCCGTTATGACGATGCCCCGCACAAACCGAGGTGTGCGTTTGTTGCTGGTGGACAACGAAGATTGCTTCATCCACACGCTGGCGAACTACGCGCGGCAGGCCGGCGCGGAGGTGATTACGTACCGGGCGGGATTCCGGCATGAGTTGATTGCGGAGATCGATCCGAGTTTGATTCTGATATCGCCCGGGCCGGGCCGCCCTTCCGATTTTGGCGTGCCGGAACTGGTACGATACGCGGCGAAGATGCAGACGCCGATGTTCGGCGTGTGCCTGGGATTGCAAGGCGTGGCGGAGGCGTTCGGCGGCGAGTTGGGTGTGCTGGATTATCCGATGCACGGTAAACCGGCAATGGTGTCGCATCGCGGCGCGGGGGTGTTCGAAGGACTGCCGGACCCGTTTAAAGTGGGGCGGTATCACTCGCTCTTCGCGGTTCGCGAACGGCTGCCGGAGTGCTTGGAAGTGACCGCGGAGACCGAAGACGACGGCGTCATCATGGGCATTCGTCACCGCACACTGCCGATTGAAGCCGTACAATTCCACCCCGAATCGATACTGACGTTGGATGGAGAATGCGGTTTGCGGCTCATGGAGAACGTAGTGAGGATATATGGCCATGCGCGGTTGGCCATGCACGGCCTGTCAAGTCATTTGATGAGGTAACCGAAACAAGGGTCGTTGGGTCATTTGAAAAAGTAACCGAACGCGTCCTGTGTTTTGCTCCTCCTATAGAGTGATTGTGTCCGCGAGGGGGCGCGCCCAGGCGGATGCCCAAGGCCGATGCGATGGGGCTGGCTCCATGGAATCGGCGGAACCCTTTTGACCGGGATAACTCCCCAGAGGGGGTCTTGTTTTTTGGCCGCCTTTGTCGCAAGCCGCATTCCTTGGTGAAGTCCCGGAGCGGAGGCCTTGGGCTTACACCGCGAAGCCGCCGGGCCGCTGTGGCCCGGCTTCCTTATCGACTCTTCCGCAGTTGGTGCAGCACCTGGCTCCTGGCCCAGCGTTGGATGGAAATACCAACCCCGTGCCGCCGCAATTTAATCCCCTCGCTCCCCGGCTGGTTTTCCACCATCCGGAACAGCCGGTCTCTCAGCTCATCCATCTTCCGCCGCAGGCCTGCCACACTGAGCAACTCGTATTGCTGCCGCAGTTCCTTCTGGGCCTTTCCGGTTAGCTGGCCCGATTCCAGGAGACGCCGATACGGGGTCAGCGCCGGTTCGTATTGGCGATGAATCTTTCCTTTCACGCGGAGCTTGGATTTCAGCTTCATCGTGGGCTGGAAGAAATTCTTGTAGAGCCGTAACTGTCCGTAGAGTTCGCGCAACACCAGCAGTTCCGGCATCGTGTCGTAGCGTGGATAGCCCACCATCTTCCGCACGCGGCTCCAGTTGCGTTGTTCCACCCAGGCGTTGTCGTTCTTCCGGTAAGGCCGCGACCGCGACATCCGGATGCCCGCCTTCTGGCAGTAATCCCAGACCAACTGGTTGATCAACCCTCCATCGTTGTCCGGGTGAATCTCCCGGATCCGGAAAGGGACTCGTTGACGAATGCGTTCCATCGCCGCCTGCGTGTCCTTTTGCGTTCTGGCCGGGATCGGCTCGCCTTCCCACCACCCGCTGGCGATACCGGCCATCGACAGGGTATGAACGTAGTCGCCTCCATGGCTGCGCCCGCAATGTTCCACATAGTCCACCTGCAGGTTGCCCACCTCCCGGGTATCCCATTCGGAGGCCACCTTGAGTGGGATTTTCTGATAGAGCAGCGGATGCACTGCGGGGTTTCGATTCTTCCGCAACTGCCGCGTCCGCCGCTCGCCCGCCAACAACCGGTCGATCGTCTTGGCCGAGATGCGCTTCAGCTTCTGGCCGATTGCCTGGCTGCACCGCACCTCGCCGCTCTGGCGCAGACGATCCACTTCCTGCCGTAAGGCCGGCGCCAAGCGTTGGCCGCACGGACAATCGAACATCACCCATAACCGGACTACCACACGCACCACATCGGCGCCGTAGACCACCCCTCGTGCCGGTCGTTTCTTTTCGCCTCCCGCCGGTTCCGGGTGAGCCAGCTTCCGGATCAGCACCTTGCGGTTTAACCGCGTCCGCTTCCGCGCTTCGTTCAGCAGCCGGGTCTTCTCTTTCTTCCCCGCGCGCCGATACTCCCCGCGCATGGTTTTCAAGTATTGCTCGCGTGCGTTCATGTCCATTGCTCAGGGCGTTTGGGGTGGTCCCCTATCCCTGGACACAAGACGCGCTACGGTTACTTTTTCAAATGACCCAACCGGTATGCTTTCGGTTACATTTTACATGACCCAATTCGCACGGACGTTAGCGCCCGGGACTCTGTGTTAGGCTGAACGTAAGTGAACATACACTGAATTGGACCTCATGACATTTGATCCAACCGATATTCTGTTGATAGTTGTAGTGCTATCGATAGTCGTTGCGATTCTCAGTGACGACGACTTTGGAAGCCCGACGCCGGAGCGGGTCCGGGCCTGACGTTCGTTTCGCGCGGCTGGCGCGGGGATGCCTGAAGTCATTGTTATCGGCGGAGGGCTTGCGGGGCTGGCTTCGGCGGCAGCCCTGGGCGAGGCCGGATTCGGCGTGGAACTGCTCGAGGCGCGCGGATTTCTGGGTGGAAGGGCGACGTCCTATCCACTGATGGCATCGGGCGGAGACGTCGAAACCATCGATAATTGCCAGCACATCCTGCTGCGCTGCTGCGTCAATCTGCTCGATTTATACCAGCGGCTGAACGTCGGCGATCGAATCCGGTTTTATCGCGAGTTCTATTTTCTGGAGCCGGGCGGACGCATGTCGAAGCTCGCGGCCGGGGTGCTGCCCGCACCACTGCATTTCGCCGAATCGTTTTTCAAACTGCGCTTTCTCAGTGCGGCGGACAAGATCGCGGTAGGACGGGCGATTGCCGCGCTGCGCCGGGAATGGAGAAGCCGCCCGGATCTCGACCGGATCACGATGCTC
>JBDTAT010000778.1:0-5155 GCA_039924505.1 Bryobacteraceae bacterium | reverse complement strand
CATGTGTTCACGACTGGCGAGGGCAGCCCCTACGGCTTGGCCCTGGCGCCGGTCATCAAGGTGTCGTCGCGCACCGCGCTGGCCGAGCGTTGGCCCGACTTGATCGACGTAGATGCAGGCGGCATCGCTACGGGAAAGGCCACGATAGAAGAAACCGGGTGGGAGATTTTCCGCTTGATGCTGGACGTGGCGAGCGGGAGGAAGCAGACGTGGGCCGACCACTGGGGACTTCACAACGCGCTGGCGCCGTTTACTCCGGGGCCAGTGACGTAACGGCGGCCCCACTTGTTTCAAGGCGCGACCGTCATGTGGAGTGTTCCATAGCCGATTTGGCCGTTGAGGCGTTCGTCGGGGCGCGCGGTATCGCCGCCGCCGAACCAGACGCGGAGGGTGTCGCCATCAAGTTCAGCGGTGGGATCGCAGACTACTTTGGAATCCCAAGGCTCCGCGCCTGAGATCGGCGGGAAATTCATTACACGCCGCCAGTTGGCGCCGTCGGGCGATTGGGCCAAACCCATACGGCGAACTTCCTGGCGGTCGCGGCCGGTGTAGAGCATCCAATAACTGCCGTGCGCCGCCCAGACGGCGGGTTCGCCCAGACCATTTTCATCGAATGCGCCGGGCGTACCCAACTCCAGGATCGGGTTCGAGCGGAGCTTGGTCCAACGCACGCCGTCGGCGGAGCGGGCGACGCCGAGACGCTGGCGGCGGGCGCGGTCGGTACCCAGATAGAACAAGTAGAAGTAATCCGCCGTGCGAATCACGTAGGGATCGGCCACACCACGCTCATCCCAACTTCCACGCGGGCCGGCGCCGAGAACCGGATGCGGGAGCTTGCGCCAGTGCAGCGCATCCTCCGACCGGGCGAGGCCAATGCGCGTGGGATCGCCCGCCTGATACCAGTAGAGAAATTCGCCGCGATCGAAAAGGACCGACCCGTTCGCAGCAATGTAGCCACCCTCCCAGGCCGCCGGATCGGGCGACAACACGCGCCCGCGACGGGTCCACGCGCTGCCATCGGGTGACGTCGCAAGACCCGTATGCCAAGTCTTTCCGTCGAATCCCGAATAGAGATTGAAGTAGACGCTCCCGTGACGGACGACCGAGGGATTCAGCGTGTCGACGGCATCGAAGCTGCCGGCCGCTCCGCGCGCGAGCACTGGCGTGGGCCGGGAGCTCCACTCGAAAATGACGTGCGCGGGATTGCCGGAGGGGGCGGGCAGCGTGAAATCGCTGTAGCGTCCGCAACCGGCGAGCAGGACAACGGCCGCGATGGCCGCAAGAGAAAATGAGTTTCGAGGCCCGGTCGTGCGCGCGCGGCAAAGCGATGTGCGAGAATCCTTAGACTTTGACACGGATCTTCAGGCCGGCGCCGTGGCCGGGACGCGATTCCACGATCAGATCGCCGGCCAGCGCCCGGACGCGGCGTTTGATACTGAGCGGACCCAGGCGCAGCAGGTCCAATTCGTCAAGCGAATAGATGCCGCTGAACGGGAATCCGCCGCCGTTGTCCTCCACTGTGATTTCGAGCAGCTTGCCGGGCTTTGAAATAGTGGTCGCAACGCGCGTGGCACGGGCATGTTTCTGCACGTTGTTCAACGCTTCGCGCACGATCTGTAGAAGCTCGAGCGCCATTTCGGTGTCGGCCGGGTCGCCGAAATCGCCGGCCAAAAAAGTAGAAGAGACGCCAGTCTCCTTTTGGAACTGCTCCACCATGCGGCGGATGGAGGAGCTGAGGCTCATCCCGTCTTCCGGCGGCCGCATGCTGCGGACAAACGAGCGGAGCTCATTCACTTGCCCTTTGCAAAGATCCTGCAACTGGATCAGTTCGGCGGCGGCGGAGTCGCGGTCGCGGGAGAGCAGCTTCTTGACAATCTCCAGGCGCATCTGAAAGCTGATAAAACTCTGGAGCGGCCCGTCATGAAAATCGGCGGCAATGCGTTGGCGCTCCTCTTCGCGGGCGCGCTGCGCCTCATGCCGGTAGAGCACGTTTAGGCGGGAGGCGCTGGCCAGCCGGTCCTGAATCTGGCCCTTCTGCAAAACGCCGATGACGGCCAGCGCAGCACCCAGCAGGACGACGGGCAGAAGGTCGCCGCCCTGCTCCGGGCGGATGAGGACGACAAACAGGATGGCCGTTCCGGACACCCACGCCACTCGCAGCACGTCGTGAATCAGGACCGCGGCCGCCAGCAGGTAGGCAAAGCTGGCGACGCTGAGCCAGAATCCGATGGTGGTGGCGCTGACCGCCGACCACAAAATGAAGAAGGTCGCGTCGATGACCAACGCCGCCAGTTCGTGACTGGCGGAGTCCGTATTCTTCCAGAACAGCGCCACCAATCCGTACAACGAGTAGGCGATCAGAAAGAGCGGGACCACCGAAAATTTCTCGTGCGGCGTCAGCAGGAAGTAGACGCCTACACTGCTAACTCCCAGCAGCGCGCGGGTTCCAGCCAGCGAGACTCTCCATAAGTGCGGAAGCATCAGCGGGTGTACAGAAACAGCCGGTGGCTGCGTCCCTGGCCATCGTCGTCGATATCGACGACCTTCACCGGTGTCCAGCCCGGGATTTCAAAATCATGCGCGACGATTCGGGTTCCCTTCCTGAGTTGTTTTTCGAGCATCGGACGCACCCTGTCATTCGAGCGCGGCAGCAGGTAGACGGTCAGCAGGTCGGCCGCCGAGTAGTCCTGGGCAAACAGATCGCCGTGAACGATGCGCGCGCGTTTTTCCAGGCCTAGTTTCTCGATCGCTTCGGCGCTCTGCCGCGCGAGTATGCCGTCGATCTCGATGCCGGTGGCATCGGCCTTGAATTTTTGCGCGGCCATGATGACGATGCGTCCGTCACCGCTGCCGAGATCGAACATTTTTTCGCCGGGTTGAAGATCGCCCAGTTCCAGCATTTTCTTCACGATCGTTCCGGGTGTCGGGAAGTAGGGCGCGGCAAGAAGGTCCGGCGGCTTGGGGGGTGTTGCGCTTTCTTGAGCGCCGAGGCTAATCCCGCCCAGCATAAGCAGGCATACGGCGAGCGGCGTTCGAAGAACCCGCGCAAACCGGTGTCCGGCGCGAAGCAGTTCCGGGTTGGCCTGATGGTGCGCGCCGCACCCTTTGCGCTTCATTTCAGGAACACGCGCAAAACGGAGTGCGGCGCGAAGCAGTTCGGGGTTAGCCTGATGGTGGGCACCGCACCCTTTACGCTTCATAATTGTCCCAATAGAATTATGGCTCGATATAAATCTGCACGCGATTGCTTTCGTGGCCATCCACCTGGAGATACAGTTCGACGGATCCATAGTCGACAATCTTGGGCAACTGCACTTCGACAAGATCGAATCCAATATAGCCGGGAGCGAGAACGGCGCGGGTCACCACAACTGGCTGGCCCCCCAGAACCGCATTCACTTGCGCGGCGACGGCGGGCGGATGCTCGAGCGGCGCCGCCAGCCCGGTGGGCCAATCCGGGTTCACGCGCCCCAACCCGGTGGCCAGCACCTGGATGAGGGATCCGGCGTGCGCCGGCGCCGCCGCGTCAAGCAACATGCCGCTATCGGCGTCGACCAGCAGCGGCGCACCGTCGTGATCGACAAAGATTGCCGGCGCCACGGTTTCAAGCTGCACCGGCACCGTGATGCGGACGCCAGCCGATTCGTCGAGCGCGAGCGCGACCGAGTTCCCGCGCGCCTCAAATGGAATCTGAATTTGCGATTCGGCTCCGGAGGCGGCCAGCACCGGAACCGTAACGTCGCCGGCGTGCGCGGCCTCGATTTTCGCGCCAAGAACGCTTAGTAGCGCTCCCGGCGCGGCGGAGCGTGCGCGATAATCGGCCGCGCTGACCACGCGCGGATCGCGCGAGCGGTGGGGCGCGATCGCCTCATACACGCCGAAGCCGGCGAGCGCGGCGTAGAGGCGATTTCCTTCAAGGTCCAGCCTGACATCCATCGCGGGCGCCGTCGGTAGATTGCCGGAGACGAGCGACCATGGTCCGGGCGGCGCCAGCGCGGTCAAATCGGCCGAGGAGGTGAAGATGCCGGCGTCGGTGGCGACGTAAAGCGCGCCGCTCGCGCGATCGGCCGCAACGCCATGCGCCGCGGCATCGGGCAGGTTCGCCGACAGATCGTCCCAGAACGCTCCGGCGTTCAAAGTCCGGATCACCTGCGGCGCCCGGGAACCGGGGGCCGCCGATGGCGGGCGCGCGCCCAGCGCCGCCAGCGCGATACGCGGATCTTTCGCATCCACCCAGAAGCGTTCCACCGGCCCGGAATCCGGAAGGCGGAAATCGAGCCAGCTTTTACCGCTATCGGGCGACACCCACACGCGGCCATCGGAGGCGCCCGCATAGACGGTATCGCCGGATGCGGCGACAGCCGTGACGGTGGCGCGCAACGCCTGCGCGAGCGCGCGGCGCAATTCCGCTTCCCGGGTCACTTCCGCGTTGCCGTCCGGACGCCAAGCCTGCTTCTCACCCGGTATCCATTCAAGTTCAGAAAAGTTCCCAGCATCGATCCGCAGACCGCGCCGGCCGGCCGGCAGAGAGAGTATACGATCCACGGGAAGGTTGGGTAGGGACTCGTTCAGGCCGCTCCACGAAAGTCCGCCATCGACAGAACGCCAGACCCCCGTGCGCGCGGCCACGATCACCTCATCCGGGTTTTGCGGCGAGACAGCCAGATCGAGCAGTCCTGCGCCCAGGAGCGATGAACCCTGGTAGCGGGTAAGATTGGTCCAGTTCCCGCCGCCGTCGTCGGAGCGGTAGGCGTACTCGCCGATAGCGTACAGACGGCCCCCCTGGCGGCGGACCTTCAATGCCGATTCGGGACCGTCGGCGACCGCCACGGAATCGACCGGGGGCGGCTGGGCGGCGTCCGCGCCAGCTACCTTCCAAGTCTCAAAGTCACTGGTAGCAAACAGCTTCCCGGTGTTGGTCAAGGCGAACAGGCGAGCGCCGTCTGGCGAATACCAGACGCTCGCGACCGGCCCTGTAGCAAGCGATGCGAGCGATACCTCGACGGCCGCATTGCCGATGCGGCGCCACTCGACCGGGCGCGACTGGGCGCGCGACAGACTCGCAGCGGCAAATAGCCCAACGAGCAACCCCAGCACCAGCGCGAAACATCTTGGTGTGCCCTTATGACACATGCAATGAGTCCATTTTATACTT
>JBDTAT010000777.1:0-3486 GCA_039924505.1 Bryobacteraceae bacterium | reverse complement strand
CCCAAGCAGCGCTTCCATAACCGCTTTGGTATTACTGATAGTCAGGGCCACGCCGGCCGCCATTAACGCCGGCAGATAGAGAAACACGCGCTTCCAGTGGAGCGGGAACAGCTCCCGGTACGCCACGACGTAGAACGCCGAGATGGACCAGAACGATGCGATAATCAGCGGCAGATCCAGGATCATCATCTGGAACCAGCCCATGTAGAAGCGGACGATCATCACCGGCAACATCAGCGCCGACACCACGATCATCATCGGATAGGAGATATTGGGCGTCAGGTGCATAATCGCTTCCAGTTTCACGCGGGGCCGCACATTCGACCGCAGGATCGCCGGCAGCAGCTTGATCGCAACCTGCGTCAAGCCTTTGGCCCAGCGCGATTGTTGCACCTGGAAGCCGTAGGTCTCAACCGGCAGTTCCGAAGGACACTCGATATCCGGCACGTATACGAAGCGCCAGCCCTTCAGTTGGCCGCGATAGCTCAAATCCGAATCCTCGGTCAGCGTATCGTGCTGCCAGCCGCCGGCATCGTCGATCATTTTCCGCCGCAGAATGCCGGCCGTGCCATTGAAATTGAAAAACATTCCGCCGCCGGACCGGGCCACATGTTCCAGCACAAAGTGCCCGTCGAGCAGAATCGCCTCCACTTCGGTCAACATATTGTAGTGGCGGTTCAGGTAGCTCCAGCGCGTCTGCACCATGCCGACGTTGGTATCCGCGAAATAATGCACGGTGCGCTGCAGGAAATCGCGCGGCGGCACAAAGTCGGCGTCGAAGATGGCGATCATTTCACCGGTCGCGGTTTTTAATCCCTCTTGCAGTGCGCCGGCCTTAAAGCCGTGGCGGTTCGCGCGATGGTGATACTCAATCGGCAATCCCGCGGCTTTGTACTCGCCCACCAGACGCTCCGTGAATGCGTGGGTTTCATCGGTGGAGTCGTCGAGCACCTGAATCTGCAGCAACTTGTGCGGGTAGTCCATCCGGCTGATCTCTTCAATCAGCCGCTCTACCACGTAACGCTCGTTATAGAGCGGAAGCTGAATAGTAATGGGTGGCAATTCCAGAAAGCGGGTCGGCGCCTCTTTCGGCATGTCCTTGCGATGCTTCATATAGCCGCGAATCATCTCATAGCGATGCAGCCCGTAGACCGACAAAATAATCAGGACTGTGAAATAGGGAATCAACATCGCCCAGTCGAAAAACGAAAGCCGGTGAATGTCGGCAAACGTGTTGTCGAACATGGAATTCACCAGCCGGCTGGTGGCGTCGGGTATGGTTACGAGCGAGAAGAAGAGTGGAATGATTCCCATGGGCGGACCGCAGGGTTACAAACTAAGCCTCTCTATTATAATCCCGTCGGCAGGTTGCAATCCACTCCTCGGCCCGCTGGCGGAGGGTTTGTGGGGGACCGGGGTACAGGTCGGAGATTACCGCCACGGTGTCCGCGCCGGCCGCCAGAACCGCGGCGGCGTTTGTAAGCGTGATGCCGCCGATGGCCGCCAGCGGGCGTTCGACCAGTGGCCGCAGCCGGCGAAGTTCCATCAAACCTACTACCGGGTCGGGGTCGCGCTTGGATCCGGTCGTAAAAATCGGGCCGATCGCCAGGTAATCGGCCGGCTCGGCGGTGCCGGCCCGCAATTGCGCTTCGTTGTGCGTCGAATACCCCAGCACTCTGCCGCCGCCGATCACCCGGCGCGCGTCGGCAGGCGCCAGGTCGTCTTGCCCTACGTGCAGGCCGGCGTCGAGCAGGGCGGCGATGTCGGCCCGGTCGTCGATTACCAGCAGCGCTCCAGATTTCCGGCATAGCTCCGCGATCCGCTCGGCAGCGGCGAAAATTTCACGCGAAAAATGTCCTTTGTGGCGGAACTGCAGGATTTTCACCCCGGCGTCCAGCAGCGCCCGCGCGGCGGCCTCCGGTTCGACGTTTCGTTTCGCGGCGGCCTCGGTATCGAGGATCGGATAAAAGCGCGGCAGCAGAAACCCGTCTGGCATCTCTCTATCGTTCTCCTTGCCATCTCACCCGATAGGAATCGGATACAGAGCCTGGGTGCCCTCTGGGCACGCTAGGGAGCGGTTGGTATGGTTATTTCGCGGCTGGGCTCGCTGGAGCAACCGCCCCGTCACGGTCGCGGCCCTGCAAACAATCGCAAGGCGGACCGCGCGCCTACTGCGAGCCATGATAGCTTGGATTCGATGAAACTGCATTTCAAATCGCCGGGCGAGGAGCCAGGCGTCTATCCGATCGCCGCGCGCGGCAAGGAACTGAAGTATCTCTCCTTCCAGATTGTCGAACTGGGAGGCGTCTTGCGTGAACACTCCTTTGAAACCGGCGGAGAAGAAATCTCATTGGATTTCTACACCGGGCCGACGCGTGTCGAGGCCGAGGGCGCGTTCGGACGTTGGTCCGCCGAAATTCCCGCGCGCCGCTCCATCGCCGAAGCCGGCTCCATGGTCTATTTGCCGACGCAGTCCAAAGTCACTCTGAAGACGCTCAACGGCGCCTCGCGCATCACGGTCGCCGGCGCGGAGAGCCGCCGCGCTGTTGCCCCTGCCGTGCTGGGCGCTGAGTCGAAGACCGTCGGACAGGACAATTGGACCCGTAGCGTATACACTTACATTGCAGATAATGTCCCGGCGGAACATTTAATTTGCGGCGAAACGGTAAACCGGCCCGGCGGCTGGTCAAGCTGTCCGCCCCACAAGCACGATGATTTCGTCCCGCCCTCTGAAGTACCGATGGAAGAGGTCTATTACTTTCAGGTTGAGCCGCGCCAGGGTTTCGGGTTCATGCGCGTTTACACGCAGCCCGGCGATCCCGCCCCATTCGACCACGCCTATCCGGTGGAGCAGGGCGATACCGTCCTGATTCCGCGCGGGTATCACCCCGTTGTGGCATGTCCCGGCTATACGCTGAACTACACCTGGGTGCTGGCGGGTGAAGGCCGGGTCTATGGCGCGTGGTCGGACGATCCCGCGCACGCCTGGATCAAGAATTTGTAGCGTAGCGGGCACGAAGCGGCCGGCATAGCCCTTCCATCGGCGAATGCCCCCCTCCGGGCCGGGATTGCGCGTTAGCCTATAGGAACAGACCAAGTTGCGCCCGCTTTCGTGGGACGCGGTGTGCCAGCCAGAAGGAGCGAGCAATGGGAAACGACTATGTCGCCGCCGGAAGATATCTCTACCTGAAGACGCCCCTGGACGACGACGATCTGTTGATCACCAGTTTCAGCGGACGCGAGGGCCTGTCGCAGCTCTTTCAATTCACGATTCAGTGTCAAGCCAAGAATACGACCACCATTGCCTTCGAGAAATTGCTGGGCCAGAAGATCTCGTTTGGAGTGAACGGCGCCGACGATAGCGGCGAGCCGCGCCACTTCGACGGCATCGCTATTCAAGTCGTTCAGGAGGGCCGCGGCGCCGAGTTAACCAGTTACAGCATCACCGTCGTTCCGAAGTTCTGGCTGCTGACCCGCACCCTGCAG